>DATGVT010000339.1:0-13737 GCA_035300005.1 Candidatus Acidiferrales bacterium | reverse complement strand
CCCGTTCGGCCGGGCCGGGCCGGCCACCGGCGGATGCAGCTCGATCGCGTTGTAGAGCGCGTCGTTCTTTCCCTGCAGGCTCCGCATGGAGCTGATGGCGTCGTGGATGTAACCACCCTGGCCGGAGCCGAGGAACTGGTTGTCCGCCACGTCGTCCCAGGCGAAGACGTCCGGGTACATGGCCTCCTTGTAGAACTGCTGCGCGAACTTGAGGAAGGTCCGCATCTCTGGGCTGTCGACCGTGATCGTCTTGCCGTCCGCGGCGACCTCGCTGGCGCCGAAGGCCCACATGACCGCCCGCCAGTTGTGGTTGGCGTCGTTGCAGTGGGAGATGGCCAGCCCGGCCGGGCGGCCGGTGCCGAAGCCCACGCCCAGCTTGTCCTTGGCCGTATAGGCCTTGAGCGCGCGGCCCACGTTCAGGAAGTCCTCCCAGGTCTTCATCTTCTTGTAGTCGTAGCCGACCGCCTGGATGAGGTCGGGCCGCATCTGCGGCATGATCGCGATGTAGAAGTGCGGGAGGCCGGCCCAGCGCCCGTGCACCTTGGCCAGCTTCTCGCCCAGCGGCAGCACCTGGCCCCACTTCTTGACCGCGTAGTCGACCAGGTCGCCCATGTCCACGAACTGCTTCTCGTAGAGGTAGGTCAGGATCTGGCTGTTCATCTCCACCAGGTCGTGACCGGAGCGGGCCGCCACCTCGGCCGCCATGCGCGACGGCAGGTCGAGGTTGGTGATGTGGTCGACCGTGACTTCGATCTTGTTCTTGGTGCCCCAGTCGGTGGCGAACTTGTCGAGCCAGGTGTCGTAGTCGGGCACGAAGTGGGCCCACTGCAGGATCCGGAGCTGCTTCTTGCCGCCGGACGTCGTGCCAGACGTCCCTGGCGGGGCGCAGGCAGCCGCGGCTGCGCCGAGTGCCACCGTCGCCGCCCCCGAGAGGAAGCGGCGCCTGCTGAGCCGTTTGTCGAAGAGCCCTCTCATTCCGCGCCTCCCGCCAACGGTGTCGGCCGATCGGCCTCCCCGGCGTCCGCCCGGCCGCTTCCGCGAGGATACCCCTGGGTCGATGAGGCGGCAAGAAGCGGTTGTGGTGCCCAGCCTGAGCCGGCCCGCCTTTCGCTGGGTGGTCCTGGGCCTGGCCACCTTCCTGCAGATCGGCGTCTCCATGCCGCAGCAGACGCCGGCCGCGATCGGGCCGATCCTGACCCAGGAGCTGGGCTTGAGCCGCGGCCAGCTGGGTCTCCTGACCTCGGCGATCTGGGGCGGGATGCTGCTGGGGATGCTGCCGTCCGGCCTGCTGGCCGATCGCTTCGGCGAGCGCCGGGTGATCGCAGTGGGGGTCACCCTGCTCGGCCTGGTGCTGCTGGCCGCCGCGCAGGCGCCCGCGTTTCCCTGGCTCTTCGCCCTGCTCCTGCTGGCGGCCCTGGGCGCCGCCTCCGCCTCGCCGGGCGGCACCAAGGCGATCGCGCTCTGGTTCCCACCTCGCGAACGCGGCCTGGCGATTGGCGTCCGGCAGATGGGAGTCAGCGCCGCCGGCGTCATGGCCTCGCTGCTCCTGCCTCCGATCGCGGTCGCGGCCCACTGGCAGGCGGCCTTCCGCACGGTGGCGGTGATCGCGATCAGCGCCAGCGCCGTCTTCTCGCTCTTCTACCGAGAGTCGCCGGCCAGGGAGATGCCTCAGGCGCACAGCGGCGGTGGGTTCGGCGAGCTCCTGCGCAACCGCACCTTTGTCTTCGGGACCGCCTTCGCCTGGTTCTTCATGGGCGCCCTGGGCGCCTCGGTCACCTACCTGGCGGTGGCCGTCCACCAGGACTTGGGGGTGTCCGCGATCGTGGCCGGGTACCTGCTGGCGGTCCTGCAGCTGGGCGGCATCGCGGGCCGGATCGGCTGGGGCATGCTCTCCGACCGGCTCGGCCGCCGAGCACCGGCGATGCTCGCCTGCGGGGCGCTGACGGCAGTCGTGGGGCTGGCCATGGCCTTCGTGCACGGCTCGGCGCCCCTGCCCCTGGTGGCCGCGCTGGCCTTCTTGCTCGGCATGGCGGCGATGGGCTGGAACGCGCTCTACCTGACCCTGGTCGCCGACCAGGTGCCGGTCCGGTCCGCCGCGACCGCGATCGGGGCCGGGCTGACCATCTCGTTCACTGGCATGTTCCTGGCGACGCCCCTCTTCGGGCTGATCGCGGACCGGGCGGGATCCTACGAACAGTCGTGGCTGGCGCTGGCGGCATGGGCGCTGCTGGGTACCCTGGCCGGCCTGGGCATCGGGGAGCGGCGGTCACCCTAGACTCGGTTCCGTTGGAAGCCGACTCCAGAGCCTGGGATCGGGACCTCCGGGCCCTCCAGTCGCCGGCGCCGCTGCTGCAGAGCTGGGCCTGGGGCGAGGTCCAGGCCCGGGCTGGCTGGCGGGTCGAGCGGGTGCGCCTGGAGGGCGCTCTGGCGACGGTTCTGCTCCGGGGACGGGGACCGCTGCGCTGGGGCTATGCACCCCGCGGGCCGCTGCCGGCAACCCCGCCCGCGGTCGACCGGCTGGCCGCCTGGGCGCGAGAGGCGGGCCTGGCCCGCCTCCGGGTCGAGCCCGAAGGCCCGAAAGTGCTGGCCGACGACCTGCGCCGGCTCGGCTTCCAGCCCTCCGACCCGGTGCAGCCCGCCAGCACGGCGATCGTGGAGCTGAAGCCGGACGAGGAGCTGCTGAAAGCCTTCGAACAGCGCACCCGCTATGCGATCCGCGTGGCGGAGCGCCGAGGCGTGACGGTGGCGGCGGGCGCCGACGGGGCCGAGCTCGACCGCCTCAGCCAGGGCTCGGCGGCCCGGCAGCACATCCGGCTGCCCAGCCGCGACTACTACGAGAACCTGCTCGAGCGCGTGCCCGGCAGCCGCACCTACGTGGCCGGGCAGGGGGGCAGGGCCCTGGCGGCGGCCCTGACGGCGAGCTTCGACGGCCGCGCCTACTACCTCTTCGCCGGCTGGGACGGTGAGCACCCGGAGCTGAACCCGACCTACGCCGCGCTCTGGGCCGCGATGCGCGCCGCCCGCGACGGCGCCTGCCGCGACTTCGACCTCTGGGGCGTGCCGCCCACCGACGACCCGGCCCATCCCTGGCATGGGCTGGGCCTATTCAAGCGCGGTTTCGGGGGCCGGCGGGTCGACTACGCCGGCACCTGGGACCTCGTCATCTCGCGCCTCGGGCACGGCCTGGGCGAGGCCGAGGAGCGCGCCCGGCGCGGCGTGCGGCGGCTGCGGCCGCGCTGAGCACATCCTTCGGCACCTCGAACATGAAGAGGTGCCCGGCGCAGGGCACGGGCGGCAGCGCCCGCACGTCGGCCAGCTCGTAGGCCCAGCGCCGCCCGCCTCGGAGCCCGGCTAGCGGCCCGTCCCATTCGTCCTCCGCCAGCGGCCGGCAGTCCACCAGCCGGGCCCGCCCGACCAGGGCTCCCCGGGCCTCCCTCGCCGGCGGCTCGACGTCGACTCCCGCCCGCCGGAGCTCGTCCAGCTGGCCACGTTCCTGCAGGCCGAAACTGGAAGACGCGTGCAGCAGCACGGGTCCCCGGTGGTGGGTTCGCGCCGCCCGGGGGACGGTGCTCTCGAGGCCGGCCAGGATCACGTCGACGGAGGGATGGCGGATGGAGATGGCTTTCATGGCCGCGCCACGGTAGCCGGGGAACCGGCCCGCGCCAACGGCGCTTGTTAAGGCATATTTCGGAGGGCATGGGGTGGCGGATCGCGGTCATCGCCGGGGACGGCGTGGGCAAGGAGGTCATCCCGGAAGGCCTCAAGGTGCTCGACGCGGCCCATCCCGGCCTCGACTTCGAGCAGCTGGACTGGAGCTGCGAGCGCTACCTGAAGACCGGCCGCATGATGCCCGAGGACGCGCTCGACACCCTCGGCCGCTTCGACGCCATCTACCTGGGCGCGGTCGGCTGGCCTTCGGTGCCGGACCACGTCAGCCTCTGGGGGCTGCTGCTGCCGATCCGCAAGGCCTTCGAGCAGTACGCCAACGTGCGCCCGGTCAAGCTGCTGCCCGGCATCCAGGGACCCCTGGCCGGCCGCGGCCCGCAGGACGTGGACATGCTGTTCCTGCGCGAGAACACCGAGGGCGAGTACTCAGGGGCGGGCGGGCTCGTCCACACGGGCACTCCGCTGGAGCTGGCCGTCGAGGTCCCGGTCTTCACCCGCGCCGCGGTCGACCGGATCGCGCGCTACGCGTTCGAGCGGGCCTGCGAACGGAGGCGGCGGCTGGTCAGCGTGACCAAGTCCAACGCCAGCCGCTATACCTACGTACTCTGGGACGAGGTCGTCGGCGGCCTGGCGTCCGAGTACCCGGAGGTGCAGGTGGAGCGGGTGCTGGTCGACGCCATGGCGGCCCGGATGGTCCTGCGGCCCGACACCATCGACGTCGTGGTCGCCTCCAACCTCTTCGCCGACATCCTGACCGACCTGGGCGCCGCGCTCCAGGGCAGCCTGGGCCTGGCGGCCAGCGCCAACCTGAACCCGGAGCGGCGCCACCCCTCGATGTTCGAGCCCGTCCACGGCACCGCCCCTGACATCGCCGGGCAGGGCCGCGCCAACCCCATCGGCGCCGTCTGGAGCGGCGCCCTGATGCTGCGGCACCTGGGTGACGAGGACGGCGCCACCAGGATCGAGGCTGCGATCGAGAAGGTCACCGCCCAGGGCGCCGTGCTGACCGCCGACCTGGGCGGGTCCGCCTCCACCCAAGAGGTCGGGGATGCCATCGTGAAGGCCCTCTAGGGCATGGCCGTGCAGAAGGTCGTCGAAGGCGTCCACCGGGTCACCCCCATCCCCGGCGTCAACACCTACCTGGTCGACGCCGGCGGCCTCACGCTGATCGACACCGCGATCAACAGCAGCGCGGGCGCCATCCTGGCCGCGATCGAGAAGATCGGCCGGCGGCCGGCCGACGTCCAGCGGATCGTGGTCACCCACTGCCATCCCGACCACTACGGCAGCCTGGCGGAGCTGAAGCGGCGGACGGGCGCCCCCGCCGTCATGCACCCCCTGGACGCGGCCGAGGTGCGGAAGGGCACGACCGGCCGGCGGATGAGCTTCCGCGGACCCCTGACGGTTTTCAACGGGATCTTCGCCCGGCCGCCCTCTACGCAGCCGGCCGAGGTGGAGCAGGAGGTGACCGATGGCCAGGAGCTGCCCGGAGGCTTGCGGGTGGTGCACGCGCCCGGCCACAGCGACGGCCACATCGCGCTGCTCTGGCCCCAGCGCGGGGTGCTTTTCGCGGGAGACGCCTGCTGGCACCTGACCCGACTGGCGCTGCTGCCCTTCTACGTGGACCTCGAGGAGGGACGCCGCAGCCTGGCCAGGCTGGCCGGGCTCGACTTCGAGGTGGCCTGCTTCGGCCACGGCCGGCCGATCACCGCCGGAGCCTCCGAACGCTTCCGGAGGAAGTGGGGAGCGGCCAGGTAAGTGCCTTAATCGGCTGCGGATCTAGGCAGTTTTAGACCGGCGGGACCCCGTGCTTGCGATCGGAGCGCGGCTGCCGGCGCGTCCGGTAGGCCCGGAACCGCTTGACAAGCTCCTCGCGCAGGCGCTCCGGCTCCACGACGTCGTCCACGTGCAGATTGGAGGCCAGCTTGTAGAGGTCGACGTCCCGGCGGTACTCGTCCTCCAGCTCCCGCCGGCGCTGGGCCCGCTCCGCCTCCGGCAGGTCCTGCAGCTTGTTGAAGAAGACGGCGTTGACCGCCGGCTCGGGGCCCATGACCGCGATCTGCGCCGAGGGCAGCGCCAGCGTGGCGTCGGAGTCGAAGGCTGGGCCCGCCATGGCGTAGAGCCCGGCGCCGTAGGCCTTGCGGACGATGACCGAGACCTTGGGCACGGTCGCCTCGCCGACGGCCGTGATCATCTTTGCCCCGTGGCGGATGATTCCCCGCCGCTCGACGTCGGTCCCGATCATGAACCCGGGCACGTCGGCCAGGAAGAGCAGCGGGATCTCGAAGGCGTCGCAGAGCCAGATGAAGCGGGCGGCCTTGTCGGCGCTGTCGTTGAAGAGCACGCCACCCTTCTGCAGCGGCTGGTTGGCCACCACCCCGACCGCCATGCCATCCAGCCGGGCAAAGCCGATCAGCAGCTCCTTCGCGAACAGCTTCTTGAGCTCGAACCAGGAGCCCTCGTCCACCAGGGCCTCGACCAGCTTCCGCATGTCGTAGCCCCGGTTGGGCTCGGCCGGGATCAGCTCCGCCAGCGGCCGGCCGGGGTCGCGCGCTGGCCGGGGCTCGGCGTCGGCGGGCCGCTCGCCCGCCCGCTGCGGCAGGTAGGCGAAGTAGGCCAGAGCGGCCTCGATCGCGGCGCGATCGTTGGCGACCAGGATGTCGCCGCAGCCGGACTCGGTGCAGTGCATGCGCGCCCCGCCCAGCTCTTCCAGCGTGACCTTCTCGCCCACCACGACCTCGACCATGCGCGGCGAGCCCAGGTACATGGACGCGTTCCCCTCCACCATCACGACCACGTCGCAGAAGGCGGGGATGTAGGCGCCGCCGGCGGCCGAGGGTCCGAAGAGGAGGCAGACCTGGGGCACGACGCCGGACAGCTGGATCTCGTTGAAGAAGATGCGGCCGGCGTGGCGGCGGCCGGGGAACATGTCCAGCTGGTCGGTGATCCGGGCGCCAGCCGAGTCGACCAGGTAGAAGAGCGGGACCCGGAGCCGGAGCGCGGTCTCCTGGACGCGCACGATCTTCTCCACCGTGCGCGCGCCCCAGGAGCCGGCCTTGACCGTGGGGTCGTTGGCCATCACCGCCACCTGGCGGCCGCCGATGGTGCCCAGGCCGGTGACCACGCCGTCGGCCGGCAGCTCGTCCTCGGCCAGCACGTTGGCGAAGAGGCCGTCCTCCACCAGCGAGCCTGGGTCCAGCAGCAAGTCCAGGCGCTCGCGCGCGGTCAGCTTCTTCTGGGCGCGCAACTTGGGCAGGTAGCGGGTGCCGCCCTTGAGCGCCTTCTCCCGCAGCTCCCGATGCCTGTCGGTCACCGGCCCTCCAGGGGCGCTGAGGGCCCGCCCGCCGTATCTGCACCGCCCATGCGGGGCGATCTCCGCGTCACGGGGCCCGGCGCCCCGTCGTCACGCATCTGACGATGCGCTCCTCGCGGCGCCACCCGTTCCTCGACCTCGCCGCGCCTGGCCGTCGCAGCTCTCGGCGTTGGGCCCTTCATCGCCCCTTGAACTCCGGCTCCCGCTTCTCCAGGAAGGCCCGCACGCCCTCCCGGGTGTCCTCGGAGAGGGTGACCAGGGTGAGCTGCGCCCGCAGGTACTCGAGCGCGGCGTGGAACTCCATGTCCTGGGCCCGGTAGAAGGCGTCCCGGCCCAGCCGCATGACCGCCGGCGACTTGCGGGCCAGCCGGCCGGCCAGGTCGGCGGTGACCGCGTCCAGCTCGGCCGCCGGCACCACGCGGTTGACGAGCCCGAGCTCCTTCATCTGCCCGGCCGTCCAGCGCTCGCCGAGCAGGAACATCTCCAGCAGCACTTTGCGCGGCAGGTTGCGAGCGAGGACCGCCGTGATCACCATCGGCCACACCCCGACGTTGATCTCGGGAGTGCCGAAGGTCGCCTCCTCGACCGCGACCAGGAGGTCGCAGGAGCAAGCCAGCCCGAAGCCGCCGGCCAGGGCGTGGCCGTTGACGCGCCCGACCATGGGCTTGCCCAGTGCCGCCATCAGGGAGAAGAGCTCCCCCAGCCAGGCCCGGCGCTGGTGCCGCTCCAGCTCGCCCGCCTCGGCGTCGAAGCTGGCCAGGTCGGCCCCCGCGCAGAAGGCCTGGTCGCCCGCCCCGGTGAGGACGACCACGCGGACCTCGGGCTCGGCCTGGCACCAGCGCAGGGCGGCCGTCAGGTCGCGGGCCATGCCGTCCGAGAGCGGGTTGCGCTTCTCGGGCCGGTTCAGGGTTACCGTGGCCACCTGGCCGGAGCGCGCGAGCAGCGCCTCGCTCAGGCGCGGGGGCTCGGTCACGGGCCTAATCCTAAATTCGGATCAGGCGATGTCGCTCAAGCGAGGGAGGAGGGTCTCCTGGGCGTCGAAGAGCACGTCCAGCACGCGCGCCGCCTCGCGGCTGCGGTTGCGCTGGAGGTTGCGGTGAAGCCGCGGCTCGAGGTGGCGGACGAAGGTGCCTATTTCCTTGACCAGGGGTTCGGGGACGGTCTGCTGGTCTGCTTCCAGCATGCTCTCGATCTGGTCCAGCCAGGCGTCCAGGCGGCGCAGGTCCTCACGGCGCGCGAGCAGGCGGCGGCGCCTCTCCTCGTCCAGCCGGACGGCCTGGTACATCTCGTGAACCGCGTCGATCAGCATGGGGATTTCCTGATAGTCTCTTTGTAAGAATCCCTGAGGGATCTGTCAAGGGGTAAATTTCGATCTAGAGCCAGGAGGTTCAGTGACACCAGGGCCTGAAAGGTCGGCGAACCTTAACAAATCCATCTTGCCGAGGGGGGGCAAGCCGACCGACAATGCGCACCGAAATACGGGGACTCGGCCTGTAACCCAAAGTTAGGCCAGAGCCCGCAGCAATCCGCACCACGACGAGGGGCCCGAACGACTGAGATGAAGACCACGCCGCGCGTCGCACCAGTGCTCACGACCGCCCCCCAGGAAACCGGCATCCACCTGGACAAGCCGATCTACACCCTCAGTGTGGCCTCGGAGATCCTGGAGACCCACCCCCGGACGCTGATGATGTACGAGCACCTAGGCATGATCAAGCCCAAGCGCACCGTCACCAACCGCCGCCGCTACTCGCAGCGCGACCTGATGAAGCTGCAGGCGATCCAGACGCTGACGCGCAGGCACGGGGTCAACCTGGCCGGGGTGCGCTACATCCTGGCCCTCCTGAAGCGCCTCCAGACGGCGGGGCTCGAGCCGCCGGAGGGCCTCCGCGGCCTCGACGTGACCCGGCTCGAGGTCTAGGCGCGCGCCGGCTGCCGCGCCGCTCCGGGTCTGAATTTTTTCTGATAGCCTGGTTATCAGAGTATGGCTGACATGCTCGGGAGGACCGCCTAGCGTGTCGCGCCGACGGAGGCGGCTGGAGATCAGCGTCATGCCCCTGCCGGCCGCGGTGGCTGAGGAGACGGAGGCCTGCCCCGTCTGCGGCAGGGACGCCCAGGCCATCGGGCGGCGGGCGATGCAGATCGTCTTCCGCTGCGACAGCTGCAAGGTCGTCTTCAAGCGCAACCGCAGCTCGCCTTTCGACTGGTAGCTGCTACTAATTAGGGTATGGATCGCAGGACCCTGCGTGCCCTGCTGGCCGGCTTGGCGACGGTCGCGACCGCAGCCCTGGTGGTAGAGGCAGTTCGGCCCCGCCCTGGCCCCGCCGTGATCGTGGACTGGGAGGAAGTGCGCCGCCTGGCGCGGGCGCACCTGGCCGGCGACGGGGAGCTTACCGACGCCCAGCGCCGCCGCCTGGCCGAGCGCTACGGGCGGGCCGCCCGCGAGCTGGAGGGCCCGCTGCTGAAGGCGCTGCAGTCGGGTCCGGTCGACATGCCCCCCTTCCAGCCGCTGAGCCGGCCGGCCTGGGTCGACCTCAACATCGGGATCCTGCGCCGGCTGGTCGATCCCGCCCTCGCCCAGGCGCGGGTGCCCAACAGCCGGCTGGTGGACCTGGGCCGGGCCGGGGTCGACCGCTACGTCGGCTTCGTCCTGGCCTTCCTGGCCCGGCGGGTTCTGGGTCAGTTCGATCCGCAGCTCCTGGGCCACGAACCGGTCGAGGCGCCCCAGCCCTCGGCCGGGCTTTACCTGGTGGAGCCGAACATCGCCCAGTGGGAGGAGGAGGCCCACCTCGACGGCGAGGAGCTCCGGCGCTGGCTGATCCTCCATGAGATGACGCATGCCTGGCAGTTCGGTGCCCATCCCTGGCTGCGCGACCACGTCAACCAACTCCTCAACCGGGCGGTCTCGCTGGTGGGGCCGGGCGCGGATCCGCTCTCGCGTCTGGTCGGCCTGACCCTGGGTCTCCCCGCCCAGTGGCAGCTCATGCAGAGGATGCAGGCGACGATGTCGCTGGTCGAGGGCTACAGCAACCTGGCCATGGACCTGGCCGGGCGCGGCCTGCTCGAGGACTACGAGCGCCTGGAGGAGGCCCACCGCAAGCGCAGCAGCGAGAAGGGGGCGCTCGAACTGCTCTTCTTCAAGCTGACCGGCCTCGAGCTCAAGCTGCAGCAATACCGGCGGGGCGAGGCGTTCTCGCGGGCGGTGTACGAGGCGCACGGGATGCGGGTCCTGAACCTGGCCTGGGAGAGCGCCGACAACCTGCCGCGGCTGGAGGAACTGGAGAACCCGGAGGGCTGGTCCCGGCGGGTGACGCGCTCGAAGGCTCGCGCCACCGGCCGTTAGCCCTCAGTCCCGGAGCTCTTCTTCGGCCGTCTCCTCCGAGATCGGCATCACCGCCACCGGCAGCTCGGCGATGTCGAAGTAGCGCACCGGCTTGTTGAGGCGTTTCGCGATTCCGATCTGCACCTTGACGCCAAGCGAGATGTGACCGAAGACCCACGCCTCGTCGCAGCGCGCGAGCAGGTTGTTCATCGCCTCGCGCACGACGTTCTTGGGCACCGTGTGCAGCAGGTAATAGTCGAACAGCATGAAGGGGCTGATGGGCACCATCCCGGAATCGAGAATGAACTTCTGGATGTGCGCGCGCCAGTAGAACGACTTGTTCGACATGGTGGCGTAGATGAGGCGCTTGGGATGTCGGAGGGTCTCTTCTGCCTGGTCCAGTGCGCTGGGCTTGGTGGCAGGCTGGAAAATCCGCTCCAGGATCTCCTCGGCGGCCTTTCCCGAGACCACCTCCATCGGGGGCTTATCCTACCAGCGGTGCCCAGTTTCGAACTCACAGGCCGGGTCGCGGTGATCACCGGAGCCAGCCGCGGGATCGGCAACGCCATCGCGCGCGCGCTGGTCGAGCAGGGCGCCCGGGTCGTGCTCTCCAGCCGGAAGCAGCAGGACCTGGAACGAGAGGCGGAAAGCATCAACCAGGATCACCGGGGACATGCCCTCGCGGTGCCCGCGCACGCCGGGCGGGGCGACGAGTTGAAGCGTCTGGTCGATGTCACTCTCGAGCGTTTCGGGCGCGTCGACATCCTGGTCAACAACGCGGCCACCAACCCTTACTTCGGTCCCCTGATCGACGCCGAGCTGGGCGCTTGGGACAAGACCTTCGAGGTCAACCTGCGGGGGGTATTCATCCTCACGCAGCTCGTGCACAGGGCCTGGATGGAAAAGAACGGCGGCTGCGTCGTCAACGTCGCCAGCGTGGGCGGGATCCGGCCGGGACCCGGTCTCGGCGTGTACAACGTGACCAAAGCCGGTGTGATCATGCTCACCCGCCAGCTGGCGCGGGAGCTGGGCGGCAGGGTGCGCGTCAATGCGGTGGCGCCTGGCCTGATCAAGACGCGCTTTGCGAGCGCGCTCTGGGACAACGAGGCGATCCTGAGCCGGGTGCTGGCGAGCAACCCGCTGGGCCGGATCGGGACGCCGGAGGAGGTGGCCGGCGCGGTGGCATTCCTCTGCTCGGACGCCGCGAGCTACATCAACGGCGAGGTGATCGTGATCGACGGCGGGGGCGGGGGCGGGGAGATCTAGCGGCGACCACCGGCTCCGCCGCCGCTGCTTCGGAGCCGTCCTGGTTCAGCGCCAGCGCCCGGCTGTGGATGAAGTCCTCCAGCTCCTTCTCGTAGAGGTAGGCCTGGCGGTCGGGTTGGTAGCGGACCATCCGCCGCTCCTTGACGTAGTCCGTGAACGCAGCCGCCGTGTCGCGACGGGCTCGGAAGCCGAGCTCGCGGGCCGCCTTCGCGGTGCTCAGCGTCCGGCCGTAGCGCAGCAGGTCGAGCAGCTGGGGCGAGAGGAAGGCCAGGCCCAGGCGCCGCAGCACCGCCGCGGTCAGGCCCAGCGCGATGGGTGGGATCACTGGAGCATGCACCTTGCCGGCCCTCTCCAGCAGCTCGATCAGGGGCAGCGGGCGGCTGCCGGCGATGTTGTAGGCGCCCGCCCGTCCCCGCAGCGTGGCCAGGAGCAGAGCCTCCACGCAGTCGTCGCGATGGATCAGCTGCAGGCGGGGATCGTGGCCGGCGACGGTGGGGACCACCTCCAGGTCCAGGTAGCGAGCCAGCGGCTGCGGCTCCTCGGGGTTGAGGCTGTTCGCGAAGCGGAGGCTCAGGATCTCGATGCCGGCGTGGCGGCGGGCGAAGTCGGCCACGTACGACTCCGCCTCCACCATGTCGCGCACGAAGGCGTGCGCCGAGTCGCCGTCCAGCGGGGCGTCCTCGCGCAGGTTCTGGGGCAGGTCCGGCCGGGAGCCGTAAACGTGCGAGGACGACTTCAGCACGAAGCGGCGGACCGGGCTCTCGCCGCCGGCGCAGCCGGCCAGCAGGTTGAGGGTCCCGATCACGTTGGTCTCGTGGGCGCGGCGGGCGTCGAGGTCGAAGGAGTCGATGCGGGTCAGCGTGTGCACGACGGTGTCGGTGCCGACCGCCCGCAGCAGCTTGCCCACGGCCGAGTGCCGGATGTCGAGCTTCAGAAAGTCGGCGCGCCCGAGGTCGTGGTGGGGCTCGCGGGTGTCGATGCCGATGACCTCGGCGACATCGTCCCGCTCGATCAGGCGCTGGACGAGGAGCGCCCCCCACCAGCGGGCGACGCCGGTGACCAGGATCCGTCGGCGCTTTCGTTTGGCCACCAACCGCCCAGCCTACGTCCTCTTGATGACGTCCCGCTCCACCGCCTCGATCGCCTCCAGCACCACCGGCCTCAGTGGGTGCCGGGCCTGCCGGAGCGCCCAGTCGAGCTGGCGGAGGACTGAATAGAGGCCCTTCACGGCCTTGATCGCGTCTCCGATGTCCACCCCGGCCGGGAGCGGGATGGCGTCCAGCGCCTCGCCCGCGGCCCAGCGGTAGGCGAAGTCGATGTAGTCGTGCGACGGCTGGCGCAGGTTGGGCTCGTCCAGCCGCTGCTCCAGCTCGGCGAAGCGGAAGTAGAGCGAGCGAACCAGCCGGGCGGTCTGGGAGACCGCGGGCGCGGGGTAGCGGCGGGGCCCTCGCGCCCCTCTCTCCCTTTCCCGGCCCCGGTCTTCCGCGGAGAGCATGATCAGCACCGCGCAGAGCTCCTCCGGCCGCAGCCCTTCCAGCCAGCCCAGCCAGATCGCCTCGGTCACCAGCAGGGTGTTCTCGCCGTAGACCCGGGACGCGAAGAGGCCCTTGTCGGTAGGCTTCTCGGCGGCCAGGAAACCAGTCTCGGCCAGCAGCCGGCGGAGACGCCCCAGCTTGCGCGCGTACTCGTCCATCTGGCCGCTGACCTCGCGCTGGCCCTCCTTCAGCTCCCTCTCCAGCGAGCGGATCTGGCCGTACTGGGCCAGGTGCTCGCCGAAGCGGGGGCAGCGGACGACCTTGAGCTTGCGCTCCCTCTCCAGCAGTCCCTTGCCCTCGACCTCCAGGTGCTGGAGTTGGCGCCCGGCGGGACCCAGGGCGCCGGGGCGGCGGCCGCGCCGGCTGCGCCGCTCGCCCCCCGCCTCCCGGCGCAGGCGCCGGATCTCCACTCTCAGGGCGCGCCGCCGGTCCTCGATCCGGAAGTACTCGGCCACGTTCTCCAGCCCGCAGCCATCGCCGTCCCAGAGGAGTCGTGCGTCCTCCAGCTGAGCCCGTACGTTGGCGAGCCTTTCCGAGGTCTGCTCGGCCGCCAGCCGCTTCTGGTACTGGCCGAAGCTGCGCGACATCAGCGCGTCCGCCTCCTGCGGCGAGTAGATCCGGGCCAGGCTGAGCGC
>DATGVT010000338.1:0-4125 GCA_035300005.1 Candidatus Acidiferrales bacterium | reverse complement strand
TAGGCCGGTGAGGGACTTCTGCGCGAGGTGGCCGCAACCCGCGGGCGGGCCCCGGCGGGCCTGCCGTTGGGGCTGGCGGGCGACTCCACCGCCGGAACTGTGAACTTGAAGACCGTGCCCGAGCGGCCGGCCGAGGCCAGCCAGATCCGGCCGCCGAACGAGCGCTCCACCACCAGCCGGCAGAGGTAGAGGCCCAAGCCGAGGCCGCCGCGGGAGCGGTTGCGCCCGGCCGGGCCCGTCTTCTCGAAGATGGCGTCCAGGCGGTCGGAAGGCAGGCCGGGACCTTCGTCCGACACCGTGACCTCCAGCCAGCTGCCGGCTGCGCGGGCGGTGACCCTGACCGAGCCCCGCGCGTACTCCAGCGCGTTGCCGATCAGGTTGGTCAGCACCTGCTCCAGGTGGGTCGGCTCGCAGAACGCGGGTGGCAGGCTGTCCCGCAAGCGGACCTCGACCAGCCCCATGCCCTCGCCGTAGCGGTGCCGGAGCACGTTCATCACCTGGTCCAGCGCGCGACGCAGGGGTATCGGCTCCGGGCTGGGCTCGAAGTGCCGCGTCTCCAGCTTGGCGATGATCAGCTGGCTCTCGACCAGGCTGAGCAGCCGCTCGGACGACTCGTAGGCCTCCTCCAGCAGGGCCTGGCGGGCCGGGGTGTCGATCAGCTCGTCCCACTGCAGGAGGCCGGCCAGCGTGGTCTTCATGGCCGCCGCCGGGCTCCGAACCTCGTGGCCGATGGCCCGCAGCATGAGGTCCTTGGCCTCCAGCATCAGGACTTCGTGGGTGACGTCCTCGTGCATTGTGAGGACGCCGGCGGGCTCGCCTTCCAGGCCGGGGATGGGCACCCGGCGAACTCGGATGATGCGGTTGGGCTCGCGGACGCGCAGCTCCAGGGTGTCGCCGTCCACGTCGCTGTCCACGCTCACCTCGGCGCCCGCCTTCTCGAAGATCTCCTGCGGCCTGAGGCCGGTCATCTCGGCCGCGGGCACCCTGTAGATCGCTTCCACCTCGGGGTTGGCGTACACGATCCGGCCCTGCGCATCCTCCAGGATGGCGCCCACCGGCGAGTGGCGAAGGATGGCGTTCATCATCCGGCGCTCGCGGTCGAGCGCGTCCACCAGCTCCAGCTGGCCGAGCAGCACGCCGGCCTGGCCGGCCAGCAGCGAGACCAGGCGCCGGGTCTCGGCCGCGGAGGCCCCGCCCAGACTGGCCACCAGCACGCCGGCCAGCCTCCCCTCGACCAGCACCGGCGCCGCGAAGGGGTCGCTGCCGGCCATCTCCTCCACGAGGGCCTTCAGGCGAGGGGTCCGGACGGGCTGCCGCAGGGCTGGCAGCAGCCAGCGAGGATCCGCTCCCGGGACGCGGTGGCTGGTCGACCCGTCCGGGCTGACCCGCAGCAGCTCCTCCCCGTCCAGCAGCCAGAGGGCGCCCCCCGAGCCGGACAGCGCCCGCTCGACCAGGTGGGCCATCTCGGTCCGGGCCCGGGCCGGCTGGGTGGGATCGAGGTCGGCGAATCCGGCCACCGCCTCCAGCATGTGGATGCGGTCGCGGGTCTCGGCCACCAGGCGGGCGTTCTCGATGGCGATGGCGGCGTGGCGGGCGAACTCGAGAGCGGCTGAACCGGGCTCCTCGATGTGGCCGCTGGCGTGGATTGACCCCAGGGCGCCCACCACCCGGTCGGCGTAGGAGAGCGGGATCAGGCTCCAGTCGTGGTCCTGCCAGGTGCCGGTCAGCGGCGGGCTCGCCGGCCCCTGCCAGGCGCGGCCGTCTCCGGCCCAGCCCAGGACCTTCTCGGCCAGCACGTCACCGCTCGCCCCCCGGGCCGAGATCCGGCCCTCGATGTCGAACGCCCAGCAGGCGACGCCGGCGGCTCCCAGCATGGTCCGAGCCTGGTCGGCCACCGAGGACACCACGCTGGCCAGGTCGTGGCCGGCGAGGGCGGCCACCTCCTGCATGCGCACCGAGTGGCCGAGGGCCAGCTCGTTGGCGTGGTGGAGGCGGACGGTGCGGAGCGCGATCCCGACCACCGGGGCGGCGCTCTCCAGCAGCTGGAGGTCGGCCTCGGCGAAGGCGCGGTCGTCCAGGCGCTGCGCACTAAGGGCGCCCACCACCCGCTCGCCCTGCATCACCGGCACCCAGAGGACGTGGCGGGGCAGGCGCCGGTCGGAGGCCTCCCACACGTTCCCCGGGGTGACCTTTCCCGGCTCCAGCTCCTCCACGATGCTGCGGCCCGTCTCCAGCAGGCGCTTGAAGTACCCGGTCTTCTCCGGAGCGGTGGGGCCGAAGGGCGTCGGGGCGGCACCGTGCTCGGAGAAGAAGCCGATCAGCTGGCCGCCCGGATCCAGGTATAGGAGGATCAGGTAGGAGGCGTCCAGATAGTCGGAGCTGGCGCCGAAGACGGCCTCCGCGATCTGCCGCTCATCGCCGGAGCCGGCCACCGCCAGCTCGATCACGTGCAGCGCCTCCAGGCGGCGGCGCTCAGCCTGGGCGGCTGAGAAGTGCTCGGCGTTGGCCAGCGCGAGGCTGACGTGGGCGGCCACGTCCTGGAGCAGCTGCACGTGCCAGTCGTCGAAGGCGTCGGCCCGGTAGGACTGCAGCGAGAGCAGCGCCGTGATGCGCTCGCCGTGCATGACCGGCACCCAGACCAGCGAGCGCGAGATCAGGCGGCCGGAGCGGGCCGGGCGGCTGACGAAGAAGGCCGCCCCCTCCCCCACCGTCCACTGCTCGGGCGCCGGGTGCCGCGCCTCCATGCTGCGGGCCCAGGGGTTGCGGCGGAGCAGAACCGGCAGCCCGCTCTCGTAGGCCTCGCGGGAGGGTCCGGTGACGGCCAGCGGCACCGGCGGCACCGGCTCCTCGTAGCCGCCCAGGTACTGGTAGCCCTGGGCGACCGGGCCGCTCGGTGTCTCGCTGATGGTGGCCAGGATGAAGCCGTCGAACTCCAGGTGGCGGGCCAGCTCCTCGCGCAGGGTGCGCATGATCGACCAGCGGTCGAGGCTGGACGCCAGCCGGCGCCCCACCGCATTCACCACCTCCAGCCGGCGCCTCTGCGCTTCCAGGGCCGCGTAGCTGGAGGCGTTTCGCACCGCCAGCGCGACCTCGTCGGCGGCCTGCTCGAGGAAGGTGATGGTCGACTCCTCGTAGGCATCCGGCCGGGCGGACCGGATGGAAAGCGCTCCCGACACGGCGCCGCCTTCTTTGATCGGCACCCACAGCTGCGACGCCCCTTTCTGCTCGAGCAGGGAGCGGCCGCTCTCCAGCACCTTGCGGGCCAGCAGCACCTTGGCCGAGCTGATCGCGTGCAGCGTCGTCTCCGGCGCCTGGCCGGCCGCGTAACGGAGGATGCGGACACGGTTGTCGCTGGTCAGGGCGGCCATCTCCAGAGCCTCCACCGGAAGCAGCTGGCTGAGGGTGGCGTGGAGGGCGGCCACGACGCCCTTCTCGTCCAGCGTGGAGGAGAGGGCGCGAGCGATCGTGTTGAGGGCGGCCAGGCTGACCGACTGGTTGCGCGTGATCTCGTTCAGGTAAGCGTTGGCGATCAGCACCCCGATGCCGCGGTGGATCTCTTCCAGAAAGGCGAGCTCGGAGGCGGGCACGGCGCGGTTCTTGTACGTGGAGTAGGAGAGGGAGCCGATGAGCTCGTCGCGGTTCTCGACCGGCATCCAGACGATGGTCCGGACCGGCTTGCCGGCGCCCGGGCCGCGGGCCCGCTGCGAGCCGACCCCGGCTGCGGGGTGCACCACCTCGGGCTTACCGCGCTCGTAGAGGGAGCCCAGCACCGTCTCCTCCAGGCGGCGGCGGCGGACGTCCTGGAGAACGCCCTGGTCGACGGCCAGCGAGTGGAACCAGCCCTCGCGCTCCAGCACCTGCAGGTTGATGACGTCGTATCCGAAGAGCGGGTGCAGGGCGCTGTAGAGCACCTGGACGACGTCGGCCTCGGTCGCGCAGGAGCGCAGCCCCTGGATGAGCGCCTGCCGCCGGGCGCTGGCCGCCGTCTCCCTAGCCATTACCGCCGATATACTGCCCGATTGCGGTTCCCTTCACGCCACCCAAGCCGATCGAGCCGCCGCCGGACGAGCTGCGCGGCTCGACCATCCTGGTGGTTGACGACGAAAGGGCCTGGCGCGTGATCCT
>DATGVT010000337.1:0-3165 GCA_035300005.1 Candidatus Acidiferrales bacterium | reverse complement strand
GCGCTCAGCGCCAGCATCAGCAGGAGCGTGCCGGCGACCAGCACTCGCGGGTGCCCGCGCAGCAGCGCGCCCAGGCTGACCGGCCGGTAGGCTTCTTGCGCCAGCAGCTCGGCGACCGGCTCCACCTCGAAGGTCGGCGCGGCGGTGCTCATCAGTCGTAGGCGATCCGGGGATCGAGCCAGGCGTAGGTCAGGTCGACCAGCAGGTTGGCCAGCATGTAGGAGAGGGCGGCGATCAGGACGATGCCCTGGATGATCGTGTAGTCGCGGCCGAAGATGCTGTCCACGGCAAGTTTGCCGACCCCCGGCCAGCTGAAGACGGTCTCGGTCACCAGCGCCCCCTCGATGATGGCGCCGATCTGGATGCCGACCACGGTCACCACCGGGATGAGGGCGTTCTTCAGGGCGTGGCCGTTGACCACCCGCAGCCAGCTGGCGCCCTTGGCGCGGGCGGTGCGGATGTAGTCCTGGCGCAGCACCTCGATCATCGAGGAGCGCGTGAAGCGCATGTTGATGGCGGCGCCCACGGTGCCCAGGGTGATGGCAGGCAGGACCAGGCGCCGCAGGTTTTCCAGCGGGGAGTCCAGCAGCGGCGCGTAGCCGCCCGGCGGCAGGGCGCGCAGGACGAGAGCGAAGAAGAGGATGAGCAGGATGCCGATGAAGAAGTTCGGCACCGAGACGCCGGCCACCGTGAAGCCGGTGGCGAACCAGTCCAGCGCCGACCCCCGCCGCAGCGCGGCCAGGGTGCCCAGCGGGATGGCCACCAGCAGCGACCAGAGCAGCGCGGCCAGCCCCAGCTCGAAGGTCGCCGGCAGCCGCTCGCCGATCGCCTGCAGGACGGGCTGGCTGGTGCGCACCGACCGGCCCAGGTCGCCTCGTGCGGCGCGGCCGATCCAGATCGTGTACTGCTCGTAGAGCGGCCGGTCGAGGCCGAGGTCGCGGCGGAGCGCGGCCACCGACTCCGGCGTCGCCTCCTCGCCCAGGATGATCTGGGCCGGGTCGCCGGGGGTGAGGTGAATGAGCGCGAAGACGGCCACGCTGACCAGGAAAGCGACCGGCACCATCAGCAGGAGGCGCCGGACCAGGTACTGAGTCACCGCGGCAGCGGGCTAGCTCTTGGAGACTCCAGCGAAGCGGAACATCCCGTCGGCGTAAAGCGTGAAACCGTGCACCTTGCCGGTCGTCACCTGCATCACGTTGGGGTGGTTGATGAAGACGTAGGCCACTTCTTCGACCAGCGTCCTCTGCGCCTGCTGGTAGTACTGGCGGCGCTGGCTCTGCTCGGTCGAGGCGCGCGCCTGCTCCAGGAGCTTGTCGACCTGCGGGTTGGAGTACTTGCCGTCGTTGAAGCCGCCGTCCGTGCGGTAGTGGTTGTACATGTTGCCGTCCGGGTCGATGCGCCCGGACCAGCCCACCAGCGAGGCCTGGAAGTTGCCGGCCGTGTCCTCGTTCAGGATCTGGCCGAACTCCTCGACGCTGATCTTGACGGTGATGCCGGCTTTGGCCAGCTGGTCCTTGATCAGCTGCGCCTCCTGGACCGAATCCGGGTTGTTGGTGGTTTTCAGCTCGAAGCTGAAGCCCGTCGCCACCGACTTGGCCCCGTTGGGATCGGCCTTGTCGTAGATCTTCTCGCTGGCGTCGAAGGCCCAGCTGGAAGGCGGGATCGGGCCGTGCGCCACGGTGCCGACGCCGAAGAAGACGTTCTTCAGGATCTGCGCGCGATCCAGCGCCATGGCGACCGCCTTCTTCTTGCTGACGTCGTTGAACGGCGGCTTGGCGCTGTTGACGTAGAAGCCGCCGAATCCCAGGCCGGGCGCGTCCTTGTAGACCACGTTGGAGTCGGTCCTGGCGGTGGCCACGTCGTTGCCGGCGATCTGGCGCACGACGTCCACGTCACCGGTGCGGAGCGCGGTGAAGCGCGCGGTGGGGTCGATGATGACGCGGAAGATGAGCTCGTCCAGCAGGGGCTTGCCCGCTTGCCAGTAGTTGGGGTTCTTCTTCAGGGTCAGGTGGTCGTCGCGCTTCCACTCGACGAACATGAAGGGCCCGGTGCCGGCGCCCAGCGGGTTGAGCCCGAAGCTGGCGCCGGCCTTGGCCACGGCGGCCGGGGAGATCATCATGCCCGCCCGGTCGACCAGGGTCGCCAGCAGCGCGGCGTCCGGCTTCTTCAGGTGGAAGACCGCCGTGTTGGCGTCCTTGACCTCGACCGAGTCCACGCTCGCGATCTCGCTGAAGCGTGGCGATCTGGGGTCCTTCTTGATGCGGTCGATGTTGAACTTGACCACGCTGGCGTCGAAGGCGGTGCCGTCGTGGAACTTGACCCCCTTGCGCAGGTTGAAGGTGAGGGTGGTGGGGTCGCCGTACGACCAGGAGGTAGCCAGGCCGGCCTGGATGGTCAGCTTGGTGTCGACCGTCACCAGCGAGTCGTACATCTGGTAGAAGACCTCCCGCTCCACCAGCTGCGAGGATGCGTGCGGGTCCAACGTGCGCAGCTCGGACTCCTGCGCGACCTTGAGCGTGCCCCCCGCCTTGGGCCCGGTGGAGCTGGGCTGGGCGCTGCCGCCGCAGGCAAGCGTGAAGAGCAGCGAAACCACCGCCACCGCGACTCTTCTCATCTCACCGTCCCCCTGTGGGATCTCCCCTTGCCTCCGGGACCGCCCGCCATCGTAGCCCGATCCCTCAGGCGGAACACCAATCGAAGCGCGCTGAGGCTTTCCGAGAAGCTGACCACCTTGTTGTCCACCAGCCCGGCGCGAAGGGCGGCCTCGATGACGTCCACCTCCGTCAGGCCGGCACCGGGCCCCTTCGGACGCACCACCCAGAGGGCGCCGTCGGGCTTGAGGAAGCGCTTGAGACTGGCGATGCCGGCCAGCTCGACCGGGGAGGCGGCGTAGAGGAAGATCAGGTCTGAGCCAGGGCGAGGCCGGCCGCGGCTGATCTCCCTTGCACGCGCTCCGAGCAGGCGCTCGAAACCGGGGTCGTCCAGGCCCGCCAGCGCCACCAGGGCGCCCGGCCGCACGCCCAGCTTGTCCAGCAGCGGCCGAGCGGACGCCGGGCCCGGGTCAGGCAGCTAAGCCGTGGAGGCCGACTGCAGGACGTCCAGGTGGCCGGCGGTCGCGCCCACCTCGTAGACGCTCTTCTCGGGCTGCCCGGCGAAGCAGCCGGC
>DATGVT010000336.1:0-4045 GCA_035300005.1 Candidatus Acidiferrales bacterium | reverse complement strand
GACCGGATGGTGGGCTACCCCGGGCCCGGCGGCGTGCGAGCCTGGGTCGAGCGCGGAGTGGCCTCAGCCCCAGCCGCCTGACTCTAGAAAGGTAGGCCGGCGACCGTCAGCGAAGGCGGCTTTGCCGCCTTCATCACGCTCGGAGCCCTTCGAAGGAAGGCGGGTCCGTGGGGGAAACCATGAGGGTTTCCCCCGCGATGTCTAGTGTCCCCACATCGCCCGGGCCGCGTGCTGGACCGTGTCCGGGCCCTTCTCGCCGGTCCGGATGCGGACCGCCTCCTCGACCGGGAGCACGAAGATCTTGCCGTCCCCGACCTCCCCGGTGCGGGCGGCTTCGGCCATCTTCTCCACCACCCGGTCCGTGATCTCGGTCCGCATCACGGCCTCGATCTTGAGGCGCGGCCGGAGCGAGATGTTGACCGCGGTCCCGCGGTAGCGCTCCGTGTAGCCGCGCTGCGCGCCGCAGCCCTTGACCTCGGTCACCGTGACCCCGGACACCCCGCACTCGTCGAGGACGTCCTGGACCTCCTGCAGTCGCTCGTGACGGATGATCGCGACCACCATCTTCATGCCGGCGAACCCTCCTGCCGAACTTTGGCGGGAACCAGATCTGGATCGTGGGGGTTGATGGTCGGGTACTCGGCCGGTCGGTAGACCCCGCCCGGCACCGGCATGAAGGCCTCCGGGTAGCCCCACATGCCGTGCTCGCTGATGTCGAGGCCTTCCAGCTCCTCGCGGGCGCTGACCCGCAGCCCGACCGTCCGCTTGATGATCCAGAAGAGGCCCAGGCTGACGCTGAAGACGAATGTGAAGGCGAGGCCCACGGCCACCGCCTGGGCGCCCAGCTGGGAGAAGCTGCCGGTGTAGAAGAGCCCGCCCTGGCCGACGCCGTTGAACTTGGCCAGCGCAGGGACCGTGAAGAGTCCGCAGGAGAGGGTGCCCCAGATGCCGGCCATGCCGTGAGCGGGCAGGGCGCCGACCGGATCGTCCAGGAAGCGGTCGAGGGCGAAGACTCCCAGCACCACGATCACCCCCGCCACCGCCCCGATGACGATGCCCGCCCAGGGCTCGACGTAGCCCGAGGGGGCCGTGATCGCGACCAGGGCCGCGATGGCGCCGTTGCCGATCATGCCGACGTCGAGGGTGCGGGTGAGCGCGTAGACCGTGACCAGCGCCGCCAGCGCTCCGGCGGCGGCGGCCAGGTTGGTCACCACGACGATGTCCGCGAAGTGGAGGTTGGTGGCGTTCAGCGTGGAACCGGGGTTGAAGCCGAACCAGCCGAACCAGAGGATCATCACGCCCAGCATCGCCAGCGGCATGTTGTGACCCGGGATGGCGTTCGGCCTGCCCTTCTCGTACTTGCCGATGCGCGGGCCGAGTAGCAGAAGGCCGGCCAGGCCGGCGGTGGCGCCGGTCAGGTGCACGACCGTGGAGCCCGCGAAGTCCTGGGCGCCGAGGGTGGCCTGCAGCCAGCCCCCGCCGAAGAGCTGGTGGCTGATCACCGGGTAGATGAAGGCGGCGAAGGGGATGGCGAAGAGCGGGTAGACGATGAACTTCGTCCGCTCGATCATAGTGCCCCAGACGATCGCCAGCGAGACCGCGCAGAAGACGAACTGGAACATCCACTTGGCGGCCGCGGGCGCCGTGCTGCCGCTCATCGCCGGCAGGTCGAGCTGGCTGCCCGGGCTGAAGGTGGGGACGAAGCCGTTCCAGCCGACCAGCGGGAAGAGCCAGGCCGCCGCGCCGCCGAAGGCGATCGCAAAGCCGATGGCCCAGTAGGCGATGGCCGAAACGCTGAAGTTGGTCAGCACCTTGGCCACCACGGTGCCCACGTTCTTCATGCGCGAGAAGCCGACCTCGAGCATGGCGAACCCGGGCTGCATGAACATGACCAGCACCGCAGCCACGATCACCCAGACGGTATCGGCGCCGACGGCCGCCGGCGTCTTCAGCGCGGGGTCGTCATCAGCGAAGGCGCTGAACGGGATGAGTGCGAGGAGCGTGATGGCGACCAGGCTGGCAGCGCGTTTGGTGTTCATGGCGGTCACGGTAGGGGGCGGGGAGATGGAATTTCGTCGTGCTCAGCACACGAATCGAGCGCAGTGCTATTCGTGCGCTGGGTACGTGTTGGCCGGGAAAAGCCCTCCCTACGATTCAGTGTTGCTCGCTTACCAAAAACCTAGGAGGAGTCAATGGCGATAGAAGTCGAGACCCCAAGTCAGACCAGCCCGCGGGAGGTCATCGAGAGGGCGCGCAGCCTCGGGGTCAAGGTGGTCGACCTCCGTTTCGTGGACCTGCCCGGGACCTGGCAGCACTTCAGCATCCCGGTCGGCGAGCTGGAGGAGTCCCTCTTCAGCGAGGGCATCGGCTTCGACGGCTCCAGCATCCGCGGCTTCCAGAGCATCGACGAGAGCGACATGCTCCTGGTGGCCGACCCCGACTCGGCCACCCTGGACCCGGTGCTCGGGGTGCCCACGATGTTCCTCGTCTGTGACGTGGTCGACCCCATCACCCGCGAGCCCTACAGCCGGGACGCCCGCTACGTGGCCAAGAAGGCCGAGGCCTACCTCCGGGAGTCGGGCATCGCCGACGTCAGCTACTGGGGCCCGGAGGCGGAGTTCTACATCTTCAACTCCATCCGGTTCGACCAGAACGCCTTCTCCGGCTACTACTACATCGACTCCGAGGAGGGGATCTGGAACTCGGGCAAGGACGGAGGCACGCCCAACACGGCCTACCGCCCCCGCTTCAAGGAGGGCTACTTCCCGGTTCCGCCCACCGACAAGCTTCAGGACCTGCGCTCTGAGATCATGCTCAAGCTGATCGAGGCCGGGATCCCGGTCGAGGTGCAGCACCACGAGGTCGGCACGGCCGGCCAGGGCGAGATCGACATGCGCTTCGACTCCCTGACCAGGATGGGCGACAAGCTGCTCGCCTACAAGTACGTGATCAAGAACGTGGCCGCCAAGCACGGCTACGTGGCCACGTTCATGCCCAAGCCGCTCTTCCAGGACAACGGCTCCGGGATGCACGTCCACCAGAGCCTCTGGAAGGACGGCACCAATCTCTTCTTCGACAAGAAGGGCTACGCGCAGATCAGCCAGACCGCCCGCTGGTACGTAGGCGGACTGCTCCAGCACGCGCCCGCGCTTTGTGGGCTGTGCGCCCCCACCACCAACTCCTACCGGCGTTTGGTGCCCGGCTACGAAGCTCCCATCAACCTCGTCTTCTCGAAGCGCAACCGCTCGGCCTGCGTCCGCGTCCCGATGTACTCCGAGAACCCGAAGACGAAGCGGATCGAGTTCCGCACCCCCGACCCCTCCTGCAACCCGTACCTGGCCTTCGCGGCCATGCTGATGGCCGGCCTGGACGGCATCGTCAAGAAGATCGAGCCGCCGGAGCCGGTGGACAAGGACATCTACGAGCTGGAGGGCGAGGAGAAGGCCAGGATCCAGTCGGTGCCGGGAACGCTGACCGAGGCTCTAGACGGCCTGGAGGCGGACCACGACTTCCTGCTCGAGGGCGAGGTCTTCACCGAGGACGTGATCGAGACCTGGCTGGACTACAAGCGCAAGCGCGAGGTGGACGCCGTGGCGCTCCGCCCGCACCCCTGGGAGTTCTACCTCTACCACGACGTCTAACGGCGTGCGGGCGGGACGTAGGGGCGGGACATGTCCCGCCCCTACGAATGGCCCAGCATGGATCGCGCGCGGAGTGCGATGGCGACCGCCACCCGAGTCTCCGGATCGTCCAGCTTGAGGCCGCTGAGTGACTCGATCCGGTCGACCCGGTAGCTGAGCGAGTTGATGTGCACGCCCAGCTGGCGGGCTGCCGCCCGCCGCACCCAGCGCCCCTGGGCCAGAGCCTCCAGCGTCTCCAGCAGCGGCGTGTCCCGGGACTCCGCGTAGCGGAGCAGGGGCCCCAGCAGCTCGTCGACGAAACGGCGCATCGCGTCCGGGCTCTGGACCTCGAGCAGGAGCCGGAAGGCGCCCAGCGAGCGGTAAGACGCGATGCCGGCCCGGGCTCCGGCCCGGCGGGCCAGGCG
>DATGVT010000335.1:0-10833 GCA_035300005.1 Candidatus Acidiferrales bacterium | reverse complement strand
ATCGCGCTCTGGGCCTTCCGGCGGGAGGAGGCCCGCAAGTTCAGCTAGCACCGAACTGCTCGGGCAGAGGCGAGCCGAAGGCCTCCCGGTAGCGGTCGGCGAACTCGTGCCGCGTGTAGCTGTGCTCGATCGTTCCCACCTGCTCCACGACGTAGGTGGCGGCCAGCGACCCGATCCGCCCGGCCTCGGCGGGCTCCAGCCCGCGCAGCAGGCCCGCGACCAGGCCCGAGCGGTAGGCGTCGCCGGCGCCGGTGGGGTCTGCCTCCTGGCGGGCGGGCGCCGCCGGCACCACGACCTCGCCCTGGCGGCGGTGGATCCGCGACCCCTCCCGGCCGAGGGTGACCACCACCATCTCGGCCAGCTCCAGCAGGCCCGGCAGCCCGCGACCGGTGCGCTGCTGGACCAGTTCCAGCTCGTAGTCGTTGCCGACCAGGATCCAGGCTCCGCGCGCGCCCTCCTCCAGGTCGGCCGCCGACAGGTGGGGCAGTTGGTGGGCGGGGTCGAAGACCCAGGGCACAGTCCGCTCCCGGCACTCGCGGACCAGCCGGAACATCGCGTCCGGCGCGTTGGGGCCGACGATGACGGCGGTGGGGTCGGGCACCGTGTCGTCCAGCCCCAGCATGGCGGCCCGGTTCATGGCTCCGCCGTAGTAGCCGGTGATCTGGTTGTCGTCCAGGTCGGTGGTGGTGAAGCCGGTGGCCGTCATCTCGTCCTCCAGCAGGCGGAGGCCGCGGCAGTCCACGCCCAGCGACTCCAGCCAGGCCCGGTACTCGGCGGCGTCGGCGCCGGCGGTCGCCAGCACCGCGCTCGGGCAGCCCAGCAGCGACAGGTTGTAGGCGTAGTTGCCGGCCACTCCGCCGCGGCGCTTGCGGGCGCTCTCGACCAGGAAGCTGAGGTTCAGGATGTGCTTCTTCTCGGGCAGGATGTGGTCGCCGAAGCGTCCCTTGAAGGTGAGGATGTAGTCGTAGGCGATCGACCCGGTGGCGATCACCGTCACAGCGCGCGAAGCCTACACGGTGCGTGGGAAGTCACGACACACGGGGGGTGCGGGGAGGCTCGGCCTCCCCGCTGGGGGGTGTAGCTAGGCTGCTCGCCGGCGACGCGGTGGCCGGGCCGGGGGTTGGGTCGCCTTCTCGAAGCGCCCGGCGCGGACCGCGACCATCTTCAGGGCCGCGTTGGCGAACCTGAGCGCGCGGTGGGTGGCCTCGCCGACCAGGTCGTAGCGGCGGGCCCGCTTCCGGACCAGGGTCAGCCCCTGCAGCGCCCAGCGCTCGGGCAGGGTGCCGTCGACCAGATCCTCGGCCGTGCGCGCCACCGCCTCGCGAATCGACTCTTGTGTGGACATATCCCCTACCTCATCTTTTTGGAAATTCAAGTGTTGACTCAGGGCGTCATTTTGACCCAATGCGTCGAAGCGCGTCAAGCGCGGGCGCCTGGCCCGAGGCTCCGGATGAGCTCTTCGGCGAACTCGCCGAAGACGTCGTAGTGGGCGACCCGCCGGCGCCGTTCGGGCTGGATCCACTCCGGGCGCAGGCCGTGGCGGCGGCCCCACTCCTCCAGGACGGGGCGCAGGCCGATCACGTGCAGGAACGGGCGGCGCATGGGGAAGCCGCGGCGGTGCATCTGGCCGTGGTAGCTGTCGAAGTTGCGGTGCACGGCGATGCCGCCCGCCTCGGCGTACTCGATCGCCTCCTTGATCTGACGGCGTTCGAAGTACCGCTCCGGGGCCGGCATCAACCTACGCGGTCGACCGCGTAGAGCCGCCAGCTGCCGGGCACACCCTTGAGGTCGTGCTCGCCCCGCTCCCCGAACTCGATGCCGGACCCGGCGACCAGATCCTTGACCGTGCCCGAAACCAGCACCTCGCCGGCGCCGGCCAGGGCGGCCACGCGGGCGCCGATGTGCACGGCGATCCCACCCACGTCGGCGCCGATCAGCTCGCATTCACCGGTGTGCAGGCCGGCGCGGATCTCGAGCCCTAGGCCACGCATCTCCTCGGCCAGGTCGAGCGCGCAGCGGATGGCCCGGGCCGGGCCGTCGAAGGTGGCCAGGAATCCGTCGCCGGTGGTCTTCACCGCGGTCCCCCGATAGCGCTCGACGGCCCGCCTGGTGGCCATGTCGTGGCCCGCCAGCAGCTCCCGCCACTGGCGGTCACCGAGGTCGGCGGCGTGCTTCGTGGAGTCCACGATGTCCGTGAAGAGAACGGTGGCCAGGACGCGGTCAGGCCGCGGCACCGGCCGGACGCCGGTCAGAAAGTGCTGGATCTCGCTCACCACCGCCTCCACGTCGCCCACCCACGGGAAATGATCGGGGCCAGGGAGCTCGACGTACCGGGCTCCCTGGATGTGGGCGGCCAGGTAACGGCTGCCCTCGGGCGGACAGACCAGGTCGTCGGAGCGCTGGATGACCAGGGTCGGCACCCGGATGGTCTCCAGGATGGGCCGGATGTCGACCCGCTGGACCATCCGCAGGTAGGCGACGGCGGTGCTGGGGCTGGCGGCCAGCCGGAGCGAGCGTGACCACCACCGCCGGTAGCGCTCGTCCGCCGCCACGCTGGGCGCGAAGAGCTCGATTCCCATCGGCTGACCCCACTCCCCCGGCATCTCTGCGCAGATCTGGTCGACGATCTCGGGGCTCATCCCCCAGGGCGTCTCCGGGCTCCAGAAGGCGGTGGCGAGGGGACCGAACAGCACCAGGGCGCTCGTGCGCTCGGGGTAGGTCGCCGCGAAGAGGGCGCACTGAGAGCCTCCCTCGGAGTCGCCGAAGAGCGCGGCACGTTCCATGCCGGCGGCCTCCATGGCCGCGCTCAGGTCGTCGACCTGCTCCGCCGGCGTCGCGGGCGCGACCCGGTCCGAGCCCCCGGTGCCGCGCTTGTCGAAGAGCAGGAGCCGCGAGAAGGCGGCCAGGCGCTCGATGAAGCGCACCGAGGAAGGCTCCTCCCAGAAGAGCTCGATGTTGCCGATCCAGGGCGGCGCGAAGACCAGGTCTAGGGGCCCCTCGCCGAGCACCTGGTAGGCGAGGGTGACGTCGCCGCTGCGCGCATATCTGATCGGGGGCGGCATCGTCAGGTCCGGGCGTCCGGGCAGAGCGGACGGTAGGCGCAGAGCCAGCAGGGGCGCCGGGCGTGCTCGGGCCCGAGCGAGAAGTCGCCGGCGGCGATGCGGGCCGCCACCAGCTCCAGCCGCGCCTGGGCGCCGGCCGGATCGGGAGCGACCGTGATCGCCTCCCCCCGCCGGAGGTCGAAGAGGCAGAGCATCGGGTCGCCGCCTCCGGGCAGGATCCCGGCCTGGGCGGCCAGGCCGTAGAGCCGCAGCTGCAGCGAGTAGACCTCCTGCAGCCGCTCGTCGAGCTTCGCGTTGGTCTTGTAGTCGACCAGGACGGTGCGCCCGTCCAGCACGCAGACCCGGTCCACGAAACCCTTCAGCCGCAGGCCGCCCAGGCGGAGGTTGAACTCCAGCTCCACCCCCAGCGTCTCGGCCCGGGCCAGCGGGTGCTCGAGGTAGCGGCGGAGCATCTCCTCGCCGTCGGGCGGGCCCGAATACAGACGCAGCAGGTCGCCGCCTCCCTGGTGGTGCGCGGCCAGCGCCTCGTGCACCGCGCGCCCGAGCTCGGTCGAGCCCTCACCCGCCGCCGGCGGCAGGAGCTCGTCCGGAGGCGCCGGCACCCGCCAGACCTGGCTGAAGCGGTAGCGCACCGGGCAGACCTCGAACTGGTGCAGCTGGGAGAAGCTGAGCTGGACCGGCGCCGCCGCCGCCATCGCGGTCGCGGCGGCCGCCTCCGCCTGCGCCATCAGCTCCAGCCGGCCCAGCACCGCGGCCACCGACTCCGCGTCCACAGTCGAGGCGGCGGCCGGCGGGCGCAGCTGGGGCAGCTCCAGCTGCTCGGCGACCACCACCCGCGCCCGCTCGGGGCTGCCCAGCGCCCAGCTCATGAGCTCCGAGAAGTGGTCGTCGGGCAGTACGTCCACCTCGGCCGGCGATGCCTCCTCCCGGGTGGCGCTGACGTAGAGCAGGTCCTGGGCCCGGGTCATGGCCACGTAGACGGCGCGCCGCCGCTCCTGAAGCGCGAGCTCCAGCCCGGCCGTCGAGGGCAGGCTCTGCTTGAAGCGCGGGTGCTTGTCCGAGCCCCAGTACTTCATGACGAAGCCGAGCCCGTCGGGGTCGAAGAACCAGCGCTCGGTGTCCCGCGGCCGCGGCGGCCGCAGGTTGACCAGGAAGACGACCGGGAACTCGAGGCCCTTGGCCGCGTGCACGGTCAGCAGGGAGACCGCCTCCGGCGCCTCCTCGGTCGCCTCGCCCACCGGCAGCTCGGCGTCCATGATCGAGTCCAGGTGGCGGACGAAGTCGCCGATCCCGGCCAGCGCCATCTCGCGCTCGAAGCGGCCGGCCATCGCGAAGACCTTGCGCAGGTTGAGCAGCGCCCGCGGCCCCTCGCGCGCCGCCCGCAGCTGGGCGTGCCGCAGGTAGCCGGTCTCCTCCAGCAGGCGGTTCAAGACGTCGGCCACCGTGAGGGCATCCTTCATGGCGGCCAGCCGGTCGGTGACCGCCAGCACCGAGCGGGCCCGCTCGGCCAGCTGGGAGTCGAAGAGATCCTGCTCGGCGGCGTCGAGGCAGTCGCGCAGCCGCAGCGCCCGCTTCTCGAAGCGCGGGCGCGCCAGCCGGTAGACCCCGGCGTCGTCCAGCCGCACCACCGGGCCCTGCAGAACCCGGACCAACGCCCCGTCGTCGAGCGGGTTCTCGACCAGGCGCAGGAGCGCGACCACGTCCTTGACCTCCTGGCGGTCGAAGAAGCCCGACCCGCCGGAGGTCACGTAGGGGATCAGATGGCGGCGCAGCTCGTCCTCGAACTCCCGGGGCAGCAGCCGGACCGAGTGGGCCAGGACCGCGATCTCGGAGTAGCGGCGGCCGGCGGCCGCCAGGCGCCGGATCTCGGAGGCGACCAGCCGGGCCTCCAGCTTGGAGTCGGCCGCCATCACCAGGTTCACGCACGCACCACCAGTTCCGCGCTGCGCCACCAGCGCCGGCTCGGCGGCGAACTCAGGGTCGCGGGCGATGAACGCGCTGGCGCAGTCCAGGATCTCCTGGTAGGAGCGGCGGTTCTGGGTCAGCGGCAGGCGCCGGCCTTCGAAGCGGCTGCGGATGTTCTCGATGTCGGCGTCGCGCCAGCCGTAGATCGACTGCTTGGCGTCGCCCACCGCGGCCACGTTGCCGAAGCCGGGCGCGCCCAGACGGCGGATCAGCTCCAGCTGGATGCGGTTGGTGTCCTGGAACTCGTCCACCAGCAGGTAGCGGAAGCGCTGGTGGCAGCGGGCGGCGAAGTCCGGCACCCGGTCCAGCGCGGCGATGGTGGTCAGGATCAGGTCGTCGAAGTCCATCAGCCCGCGCTCGTCCAGGTGGCGCTCGTAGGCGGCGTAGACGGCGTGGAGGACGGTGATCGCCTCCTTCTCGGCGCGGGCGGCCGGGAACTCGGAGCCGTGGTGGTGGTGCGTGTGCAGCTCCAGCGCCCGCTCGCGGAACTGGTCGGCGCTGATGCCGCGGCCCTTCAGCTTGAGCACGAAGCGGAGGCCGGAGCTGAGCAGGCTGTCCACGTCCTCGGGGTGGAGGGCGCGCAGGCTTTCGGGATCCACCGAGGGCTCGGCGCCGCTGCGCAGGCGGGCCCCCAGGCGCTCCAGGAGCAGCTTCTGGTCGAGCTCGTCCAGGACCTCGACCTCCCGAGGCAGCCCGACCAGGTACGCGTCCTCGCGCAGGAGCCGGGCGCAGACGCCGTGGAAGGTGCCGATCCATGCTGTGTCGAGCGCGGCCGCCGCCTCGCGGTGGCCCCGCCGCCGGAGCTCGCCGCCGATCCTTTCCAGCAGCTCTGCCGCCGCCTTCTCGGTGAAGGTCACGGCCAGGATCCGCTCCGGCTCCACGCGCACCCGCTCCACCAGCCAGCAGAAGCGCTCGACCATGGTGAAGGTCTTGCCGGTGCCGGGGCCGGCCGCGATCAGGAACGCGCCCGCGGGCCCGGCCTGGGCGGCGGCCTCCTGCTCCTCGGTCAGCGCCAGCGTGATCACTCGGGCGGGGTGCCCCCGTACGGGCAGACGGCGGCGTGGGGGCAGCCGAACCAGCTGAGGCAGGTCCCCACCACCGGCCGCGGCCGGGGGGTGAAGTCGCCCGATAGGATGCCGCGGATCGCCTGCAGGACCACCTCGCGACCGCGCTCCAGGTCCTCCGGTTCCAGCTTGCGCTCGACGTAGTCGCGGTGGCCGGCCGGCTGGCCGACCGCGAACAGCACCTGCCGCATGTCGCTCCGGATCCACTCCTTCGGGTACCACAGCGACAGGAACCGCGGCTCCAGGCCGAGGGGGTTGCCCTCCTCGTCGGTGCCCTCGCGGCAGGCCAGGTAGTAGAGGGCGAGCTGGACGTCGTGCAGCTCGGGGCCGAAGTAGGAGTCGTAGTCCCGGCGGGCCGAGTGGCCGCGCCCGGTCTTGTAGTCGACCACCTCGCAGGTCCCGGCGCCGACGTCGTTGATGCGGTCGATCTTGCCGTGGACCTGGGCACCGTTGAGCTGGAGGCGGAACTTCTGCTCGGTTCGGAGCGTGCCGCGGCGCGGGATCAGCTGCATACGGCTGGTGGCGAAGTCGATGTAGTGCTTGAGCGTGAGCCGCACCTGCCGCTCCTCCCGGCCGCGGTCGAGGACGCCCTCGACCCGGTTCAGGTAGCTGGTCAGGTGCTGCTGCAGCGTCGACTCCAGCCACTCCTTCTGGAGCTCGGGCTCCAGCTGCCGCCACTCCGGCTCGCGGACGTGGAACTCCTCCAGGACCCGGTGCAGGAAGGAGCCGCGCTCCATCTCCACGCCGCGGCTGGCGGGGGCGAGGCCGGGGTGCTGGTTGTACCAGTAGATGCGCGGGCACTTCAGGTAGTCGTTGATGGCGGTGGCGCTGAAGTGGCCGGGGTCGACGTGCTCCGGGTTGTGGCCGGGGCCGTAGGGCTCGAAGGGCTGCCCGGCGGCGGGGTCGAGCAGGAAGTCCAGGTCGACGCCCAGCCGCTGCAGCCGGTCGCGGTCGGCGGCGGCCGCCGGCCCGGCCTGGGCCAGCAGCGTCTCCGCCTCGCCGCGGGTCAGCACTCCGCCCGCTTCCAGGGCCGCGCCCCGCGACAGCTCCCGGACCTCGCCCCGCGGCTGCGCCAGCTCCAGGAAGGAGGAGGGCCCGGCCGGCGTCTCGTAGGCGTCGGCGTAGGTCAGGTAGAGGTGGCGGCGGGCGCGGGTCATGGCCACGAAGCCGAGCCGCGCCTCCTCGGCCTGGTGGCCGGCGGCGTCGGCGGGCCAGGAGGGCCGGAAGCCTTCCAGGCTCTGCTCCAGCCAGGCCCGATCGGCCTCGGCCAGCAGCGGGTGCTCGCGCTCGGGCAGGGGGAAAAGGCCGTGCGCGAAGCCGCTGCAGAAGACGACCTCGAACTCCAGGCCCTTGGCCTGGTGCACGGTCAGGACCTGCACCGCCTCGCGGGTGGCCGCCGCCGGCTGCGCGTCGTCGACGGCCCGGGCCAGCAGCGACTCCAGGCGCCCGCCGGCCGAGGCCAGAGTCGGCTTCTCGCCGGTCAGGCGCTCCTGCACGGCTTCCAGCTCTGCGAAGGCGTCCAGCGCCGCCCGCAGGTCGCTGAGCGCCTCCCGGCGCTCAGCCTCGCTGACCGGCAGGGCCAGCAGGCGTTCCAGCACCCGGGCCTCGACCAGCACCGAGTAGGCGAGGCCGAGCAGGCTGAGCCGGCCGGCGCGGGAGCGCAGCCGGTAGTAGGCGGAGAGCGCGGCGTGCAGGGCGTCGACCTCGGCGTCCGACATCAGCTCCAGGTATTCGAGCGTCCGCTCTTCGGGTGGGGGCGGCTCGCCGCCCCAGGGCAGCGGCCAGCGGGCGGCGTCGCGGGCGGCCAGGACGTACATCAGGCGGCGGACGACCTTGCCCTGCCGGCGGCCCTCCTCCAGGGCCTCCGCCCGCAAGCGGCCGAACGTGCGCGGGCTGACGCCGCTCAGGCTGGAGGCGAGGACGCGGGTCAGGGCGTCGGGGTCGTCGGATGCCGCCAGCGCCCCCAGGTAGGCGAGCAGGAAGCGGACGACCTCGTTGCGGGCCAGGGCCCCCCGGCCGCGGACCTCGTAGGGGAGGCCCAGCGCGCGGAGGGCTTCCTCGAATGGCGCCGACAGCGTGCTGGTGCTGCGGAGCAGGATGGCGAAATCCCGCGGCCGCAGCTCACCGGCACTCTCGAGGAGCAGCCGGCGGATCTCACGGGCCACGAAGAAGGCCTCGTCCATGGCGTCCGCCTCGCGGGCCACCACCAGCGAGCCCGCCCGGTCGGGCTGCCCGGCGCTCAACGCTGGCCGGGAAGCGCGCTGCGTCCTTCTGAGCAGGCGCTCGGCCGCCTCCAGCACGGCCGGCGGGCAGCGCCGGCAGACCTCCAGGCTCACGGTCTGGCCGCCGTAGACGCGCTCGAACTCGACCGCCAGCAGCCGCGGTACGGTGCCCCGGAAGCCGTAGATGGACTGGTCGGGGTCGCCGGCCACCACCACGCGCGGCCGGCGCTCGGGCGGGGCCAGCAGCCGCAGGAGCTCGAACTGGGCCGGGTCGACGTCTTGGAACTCGTCCACCAGCACGTAGCGGAAGCGCGCCCGCAGCTCCTCGAGCAGCCCGGAGCTGACCGAGAGCAGGTCGGTCGCCCCCGCGACCAGGTCGCGGAAGTCGACCAGGTGGGCCGCCTCCAGGCGGTCCTGGTAGGCGCGGTAGGCGGCGGCCAACGCGCGCAGGCGGTCGGTGCCCGTGGTCTCGGCGGCGAGCGCGAAGGCGGCCGGGTAGACCAGGTTCTGCTTTAAGAGGGAGACGAATGCGAGCAGGTCCTGCGCGAAGACCTCCGAGCCTCTGACCGGGGCCAGGGCGCCCAGCTGCTCGGGGTCGAGGCCTTCCAGCACGCGGCGCATGGCCAGCCACTCCTGGAATCCGCTGAGCAGGAGCCGGCGGGGGTCGGGCCGGTGGTCGCGCAGGAGGCGGGCGCAGAAGCTGTGGAAGGTGCTGATCCACGCCTGGTCGTAGGAGTCCTGGAGGCGCTCGTCGAGCCGGGCGGCAATCTCGGCCGCGGCGCTGGTGGAGAAGGTGAGCACCAGGATCTGGGCGCGGCCGGTCCCGCCCCGGACCAGGTCGGCGTAGAGGTCGGCGAGGGCGTGCGTCTTGCCGGTGCCCGGTCCGGCCAGGAGGCGGACGGGCCCGTCGATGCGGTTCGGATCAAGCACCAATGGTTTTCCAGGTGGGGAGCGGGCGGGTCCGATTATGGAGTGCGGGCGCGGTCGAGGTCAGGAGAGGCCGTTAAGACGGCTCGCCAGTCCCAGTCGCCGGACGAGGCTGAGTCCACCGCGGCCGCGTCATCATGGGTCCACCATGGCGGGGCGCGGCGAGGCGGCGGCGAGGCGGGACCTGGTCCTGCACGCCCGCCTGCTGCAGGCCCGCGGCTACGTGGTCGGGGCCGACGGCAACCTCTCGGTGCGGGTCGGCGAGCAGGTCCTGATCACGCCCAGCCGAGTCGACTACGCCGCTCTGCGGCCGGCCGGGCTCGCCCTGCTGGACCTGGACGGGAACGGGCGCGGCAACCCCTCCTCGGAGCGGGAGGTGCACCTGGCCGTCTACCGGGCGCGGCCGGACGTGTGGGCCGTCGTGCACGCGCACCCGGTCTACGCCTGCGTGCTGGCGGTCAACCGGGAGCCGCTGCCGGAGCTGCTGGACGAGGTGGGCCCGGTCCTGGGCGGGGAGGTGAGAGTGGCCTTGCACCAGCCGTCCGGCTCGGCGGAGCTGGGGGTGGCCGCGGTGGAGGCCCTGGGCGACCGCCAGGCGGTGCTGCTGGCCGGGCATGGGACGGTCACCGTCGGGGGCTCGCTTGCCGAGGCCTTCTACCGGCTGGAGGTGCTGGAGCGCGCGGCCCAGGTCTACGTCCTGGCCCGGCTCGGGCGCTTTGTCTCCAGCACGTAGGCTGATCGGCGTCCGGCTGATCCCGACTCGCGTCGAGGACAGCCTGCGCTGGATTCGCCCCGATCTCTGGCAGCGGCTGCTGCCTTTCGGGCTGGCTGCACTGGTCGTCTGGCTGATCTGGCGACCAGCCTGGCTCGGCTTCGCCTGGGGCTGGCTTCCCGTGCAGGTCGTCTTCGGGCTGGTGGCGGCTCCGCTGCTGTTCGTGGCAGCCCTGTCCGTGGCGAAGGCGCTGGCGCGGCGGCGGGGCACCATGCTGGTGCCGGCCGACGCCCGGGACGCCTGGCTGCAGGCCGGCTACTACCTGCTCAACGGGCCGCTGGAGGAGGCCTTCTTCCGAGGCGTCGTGCAGGGCGGCCTCTCCGCTTTCGTGCATCCGCTGGCCGGTTTCCTGGTCGGGACCGCCGCTTACGTCTTCTATCACCGCTTGGGGCGGTGGCCCTGGCCGGACACGCTGGCCACGGCGCTCCTGGGGGTGCCGCTGGGCCTGGCCTTCTGGCTGCTCCCGGGGGCACCGTCTCTGCTGGGTGTGTCGATCGCCCACGTAGGCGCCACGTGCGGGTTCCTGGGCCCGGGGCCCTGGCTGCTGGCTCGAACCAGCCGGCCGGTGCGATAGTTATTTCAGAGCGCGTCCCAGATGACTCAGGCGGGAGAGGAGAGGCGGCGGGAGGCCTGGGCGCGGCGCCTCTACGAGGCGTTCACGCCTCTGGATCCCGACGAGCGGCTGCCGCGGGAGCTGCTGCTCCAGGGCCGAGCGCGGACCACGGGCCGGCGGGAGATCGCGGGGCTGGCCTGGCTCCCCGCCCTGATGCTGGTCTGGCTGCTGGTGGGCTGGGCCGGGGGGACGTTCTGGGCGGCGCTGG
>DATGVT010000334.1:0-4322 GCA_035300005.1 Candidatus Acidiferrales bacterium | reverse complement strand
AGATACTAACGCGGCCTATGGCGCGACCGGCCTGAACAAACGGAGCTTATGGCTGGGGCGGGCAGTAAACTCGAATGCGATCTTGGCGAGCTGGTGGTGAGCCCGCGGTGACACCCGTCTTCCTGCACGGCTTCGGCCAGCGCTACGACCTGCAGGGGCCGCTGATCATCTATCTCTTGGCGGCGGCCGGCGTGGTCGTGATCTCGTTCGTGATGATCGCCGTCCTGGCCGGGGAGAAGACCGGCGCGGAGGCGGTGCGCTACCCGCGCCGGCGTGCCCCCTGGCTGGAGCGGCTGGCCGCCTCGCCCTGGCTCTGGCGAGCCGGTGGCCTGCTCGGCGTGCTGGTTCTGGTGGCGATCGTGGTCACCGGCTTCTTCGGCAATCAGAAGGAGCCGGCGGACAACCCGGCCGAGTACCTGACCTGGATCTACTTCTGGGCCGGCACGGTCATCCTGAGCGGGCTGGCCGGCAACCTCTGGGCGCTCTTCAGCCCCTTTTCGGCCCTGGCCGCGCTGCTGCCCCGGCGCGAGCCGGCGGCTTTGCCGGAGAGGCTCGGCGTCTGGCCCGCTGTGGCCGCCTACTTCCTCTTCGCCTGCCTGGAGCTGACCAGCGGCATGTCCAACCGGCCCTGGCTGGTGGCCGCGCTCGCCGTCGTCTACACGCTGATCATGCTGGTCGGCGCCTACGTCTTCGGCCGCGAGGCCTGGCTCAACCGCTGCGAGGCGTTCACCGTGCTCTTCAACATCGTCGGGCGCTTCGCGCCCCTGGAGTGCGAGCGCGGTCGGGTCTACCTGCGGCCCTGGGGCGTGGGGCTGCTCAAGCCGGAGAAGCCAGGCTGGGACCGGATCCTCTTCCTGATCCTGATGCTCTCCACCCTGGCCTTCGACGGCATCCTGGCCACCCCCGCCTGGCAGAACCTGGCCGGCGACCTGTCCCCGTACTGGCAGCCCTACGGCCAGCTCGGCTTCGCCGCCTACAAGACGATCGGGCTGATCTGCCTGAGCACCATCTTCCTGCTCGTCTTCCTCAGCTTCATGCGCCTGGTCATGCTTTTCGGGCGGGGTGGCGGCGATCCGCTCGCCCTGACCACCGCCTTCGCCTACACCCTGGTGCCGATCGCGCTGGTCTACAACGCGGCCCACAACTACACGTACCTGGTGGTGCAGTCGCAGGTCCTCTGGCCGCTGCTCTCCGACCCCCTGGGGCGCGGCTGGCACCTGCTGCCGGCGCTGGAGGGCTACCAGCCCTCCTTCACGCTGGCCAACGCCGCCGTCGTGTGGTTCGCGCAGGTGGTCCTGATCGTGCTGGGCCACGTCATCGCCGTCTACCTGGCGCACCTGCGCGCCGGCGAGCGCTTCAAGACCGCCCGCTCGGCGCTGCTCAGCCAGTACCCGATGCTGACCCTGATGGTCATCTACACGATGACCAGCCTCTGGATCCTGGCCCAGCCGGTCACCCGCGAGCCGGGCGGGGGTTAGCGTTTGAGCGTCAGCGAGATCAAGCCGTAGGCCGGCTTGGGGTCGCTGTAGACCTTGACCCGGGGATCGGTCTCGGAAACGGCGGAGGTGTCCCAGAGCCGGTTCTGAGCCTCGAGACGGACCTGGTCCAGCTGCGCCCAGCGGGCCAGGATCCGCTGGCCCATCTCGTGAACCAGGTGCTGGATGGAGAGGCTCACGAACTGGTCGAAGGTGTCCAGGACCAGCTGGGCGACGTGCTCCGAGGGCACGTAGCGCTGGAGGTCCTCGCTGAGGCCGTCCTCGGGGTCGCGGTAGCGCCAGCCCAGGTCCAGGTGGATGAAGAGGGGCCGGTCCGCCCGCTCTGGCAGCGTCGTGTAGCGGTCGCGCGCGAAGTGCGCGAAGGAGCTGCCGGTCAGCTTGACCAGGCGCAGATCGCCGCGCCCGGCCTCCAGGCGCTGCACGCCGGAGCGGTCGGCGTCCACCTCGACCAGGCCGTGGTCGCCGGCCAGCGGGCTGAGGAGCTTCTCCGAATGCTCGGCGAACGGCAGCTCGCGCACGCGAACCGCCACCCGCTGCATCTGCGGATAGGCCTCCAGGAAGCGGCGGGCGAGGAAGGCCGCGAAGCCCTCCGGGGTGGCGCCCGTGAACTCGAGCGCCATCGCGTAGGTGAAGTTCTTGATGGTGTCGGTGGCCACCACCTCTGTGTTGTCGCCCTCTGTGTAGGCGGCCAGGAAGTTGTCCCCGTAGACGTCCACCCGGACCTCGGCTCCGAAGAGGGTGTTGCTGCGGACGCCCGGCAGTGGCCGGGCGTGGGTCCGGTAGAGGCGGATCTCGGCCTTGCCGTAGCGGATCTCGGGCTTCACGACCGGAGCCGGTCCTGGGCGATGTCCACGATCGCTTTCAGACCCTCCTGCATCTCCTCCTGCCGGCTGCGCCGGAGACGCCCCCTCAAGACCTCCGCGATCTGGGAGCGCGGCCGGCGGTTGACGAAGACCACGAACCGGAATCCGAACCGCCGCTCGTACTCGGCGTTCAGCCGCTCGAGATCAGGCGCCTCCTGATCGCCCTGCTCCCGCCGAGAGTGCGCGGACATCCGCGCCGCCTTGTCGCCGATGCGGGGATGGGCGTTGAGGGTGGCGACCTTCTCCTCCTCGCTGAGCTCGCCCAGCAGCCGGCGCGCGCGGGCGATCGTCGCCTCTCCCTCCAGCCCCTCGGCCGCCAGCCGGCGGGCCAGCGGCGAGCCGGTCTCGAAGAGCTCCTCAGCATTCACGAGCCGCGGTAGGACGTGCACGAGTAGGGCCCGAGCAGCAGGGGAACATGGTGGTGCTCAGAGTCGAGCCTGAAGTCCAGGGTCACCCGCTCGAAGAGGTGATCGCGCTCCTTGAAGTATTCGCCGGTCTCGAAGACCAGCCGGTAGGCGCCCGGCTCCAGGCCCTTTCCGAGCTCCGCCACTCGGCCGCCGGCGTCGGTGCGGGCGCTGGCGACCAGCTTGCCCTCCAGGTGGAGACTGACCTCCAGGCCGGCCGCCGGCAGCCCCAGGCCCACGTCCAGGACGTGGGTCGAGACGCTCGCCTTCCTCAAGTGATGTTCAGGTCGACCGTCTGGGTGCCGGCCACATGAATGGGCCCGGCGGCATCTGTCGGCACCTGGCCGGGGCCGCCGCCGAGGGTGACGACGAGATCGACCCTCTGCTTGACGGTTGCCTTGGACACCCGCCTGAGTTTGGTGTCCAGCCAGCTGGTCTGCTCGGCGCCTACGGTGCCTTTGTAGGTGATCGTGGGATTCGAGCCCGGCGGCAGGTTGCGCGTCGGCTGGCCGGTGGCCTCCAGCAGCTTCTTGAGGTCGAGCACGAAGTCCAGGGTGGTGGTGGACGTGGTCTGGATCACGGCCAGCGCGCCCTCGTTGCGGAGGTACCTGCTGGTGGCGGCGAGGTGGATCTTCCCGCTGCCGGCGGTGATCGGAACGTCGTAAGCGCTCTGCCAGGCATCACCGGGTTTGACCTTGTGGCCCGGCAGGGGAGGCAGAAACGGATCACCGGCGGACACCGTCCCCGTAGCTGGGCCGGCTCCGAAGACGCCAATCCCAGCCGCGCCCGTCACGCGGCCGTCGGGAGAGACCCGGAGGGTGACGCTGGAAGGGGCGCCGGCCGGCAGCGTGACACCGTTGATCGTCCCCGACGGGGGGCCGGCGCTGACCTGAAGGGTGGCGGTTCCGTCGGCGTCGACCGACACGACCTTGGTGTCCTGGTTGATGGTGATGTCGCCCCGGATGGGCCGAGCCGTGCCGCCGAACTCGGTCGTCAGGTCCATCACGAGGTGGATCCGGGCGCTGTAGTGGTCGCCGGCCTTGAAGCCCAAGCTCAGGGAGGCGGCCTCCACCGGCCTGGCCCCGAAGCTGCAGGCGGAAACCAGCACCAACAGCGCCAGCAGGCGCTTCACAGGCCGATCTTAAGATTCCGGCGTGGGCTTGGCGATCACAGCCGGCGGGCTTCGCTTCGTTGCTCGCCTGGAGACGGAGGCTGCGCCCAAGAGCGTCGCCGCCTTTCGGAAGCTCCTGCCGCTGCGTTCGAAGCTGGTCCAGGCGCGCTGGAGCGGGGAGGCGGCCTGGGTGCCGCTCGGCGACCTGCAGGTCGGGGTCGGCTTCGAGAACCACACCAGCTACCCGGCCCCCGGCCAGCTGCTGCTCTACCCGGGCGGCCTCTCCGAGACCGAGATCCTCTTCCCCTACGGGGCGACGAACTTTGCCAGCAAGATGGGCCAGCTGGCCGGCAACCACTTCGCCACCATCACCGAGGGAGCCGAGCACCTCGCCGAGCTGGGCCGCCGGGTGCTCCACGAGGGCGCCCAGGAAATCTCCTTCGAAGAG
>DATGVT010000333.1:0-2545 GCA_035300005.1 Candidatus Acidiferrales bacterium | reverse complement strand
TTTGGAGCCAGGCTAGCCCCGCAGGCCGAAGCCGGGCAGGTCGCCCTGGGCCGACTCCCAGTCCACCTCCACCCGCTCCACGCTCGCCATCCGCGGCCCCCGTCGAAGCTCCTCGAGCAGGGCCTCCAGGTCGGGCCGGGGACCCTCAGCCAGGCACTCGACCGACCCGTCTGGCCGGTTGCGCACCCACCCGCTGAGCCGGGCCGCCTCCGCCCGCCGGAGCACGAAGTAGCGGAAGCCGACACCCTGGACGTCGCCGTGCACGGTGGCCCTCAGCCTCGCCCTCTCCAACGGCCACAGCCTACGTAACAGCTCAGGCCGGCCGCGGCTTCGTGGTCTCCGAGCTGGGCGGAGCGACCAGCCCGGCCGTCTCCGGGTCGGGCTCGTAGGCCTCGCCTCGGAGCCAGGTGCCGATCTGGCGGGCGCGCTCGCGAACGATGTCGAGGGTGTCCCGGTCCACCTTCACCCGCGCGTGGCTGGCGCCGCAGAGGGTGCCGAAGAACTTGCCCTCGCTGGTGAACACGGGGTAGGAGATGAAGGTCTGGATGCCCAGCAGGCGCGCGGCGCCGCTGTGCGGGAAGACCTCGGGCACGTTGTCCGTGTAGGCCGGCCCCCCCTCGACCACGAAGCGGCAGACCCCCTCCGACCAGGGGATGGTGACGTCCTCCGGGATGTGCAGGTCGTCGGACGTGTTCAGCGAGAAGAGGATCTCCTGCTCGTCCTCGAGCACGCGGGTGCGCGCCAGGTAGAGCGAGCTCAGCCCGGTCAGGCGGACGAGCTCGGCCAGGATGGCACGGACCACGCGTTCGAGGTCCGGATCGTGTCCCACAGTCGTCATAGGTTGACGGCTCATCGGCCGATTGCAGTCGTCAATCCGACCCCTTGACAACCTCTACTCAGTATGCATACTGGCAAAACATACTGAGCATGCGTCAGGGGGACCATGTCACTTAAGTTCGGGATTCTCGGCCTTCTGGCCGAGCAGCCGCTTCACGGGTACGACGTGAAGAACCGCTTCGAGTCCCTGCTCGGTGGCTCCTGGGACGTCAACATCGGCCAGGTCTACACCACACTTCAACGGCTGGAGCGAGACGGTCTGATCGAGGCCGACGGCGAGCGGGGAGATCGCCGCAAGCTGGCCTACCGGCTGACCCCAGTCGGCCGGCAGTCCCTGGATGACTGGCTCACCCAACCGGAATCCGAGCCCCAGCAGCTGCGAGAGGAGATCTACGTCAAGCTGCTGCTCAGTGCCCGCCTGGCCGACGGCAAGCTGGACCAGCTGCTGGCGGCGCAGAGGCGAGTCTACCTGCAGCGCCTGAAGGATCTGGCCGAGCTCGAGCAGCGGGCCCGCCAGGCGGGGCGCGACGACCTGGTCCTGCTGTTCATGGGCGCCCTCCTCCACACCGAGGCCGATCTCAAGTGGACGGACGCCTGCGCCGACGAGATCCGGAACTCGAGACCAAAGGGAGGGGAGGCGTCATGACGCGACTGGTGGAGCTGACCGACGTCAGCAAGGTGTACGACGGCGGAGCCGAGCATCCGGCGCTGAACGGCGTCAGCCTCGGAATCGGCGGTGGCGAGTTCGTGGCCGTGATGGGCCCCTCGGGCAGCGGCAAGTCGACCCTGCTCAACCTGGTCGCCGGGCTCGACCGCCCGACCTCCGGCCGGGTCCTGGTCGATGGCCGCGACCTGGGGCAGGCAGGCGAGGCGGAGCTGGCCCGCTACCGGCGGGACCGGATCGGCTTCGTCTTCCAGTTCTTCAACCTGCTGGGCAGCCTGAGCGTCCTCGAGAACGTGATGGTGCCGGCCCAGCTTGCCGGCCGCTCCAGCCGCGCCGCCCGCCGGCGGGCTGAGGAGCTGCTCGGGCAGCTCGGGATCGCCGACCAGGCCGGCCGCTACCCGGCCCGGCTGTCGGGCGGCCAGGCCCAGCGGGTGGCGATCGCACGGGCCCTGGTAAACCGGCCGCTCCTGCTGCTGGCCGACGAGCCGACGGGGGCTCTCGACACGCGCAGCGGCGAGCAGGTCATGGACCTGCTGGTGGAGCTGAACCAGGGCGGCCAGACCGTCCTGCTGGTTACCCACGACGCCAAGCTGGCCGCCCGCTACGCGCGGCGAGTGGTCAGCCTGGTCGATGGCCGAGTCGCCGATGACGTGGCCCTGCGGCCTTCTTCGGCGAGCCCGTCCGACGTGGTTCGGGTCCGGGTCGAGGAGGCGGCGGGATGAGCGCGGTCCTGACCAAGGTCCTGGCCGACCTGAGACGGCGCCGCCTGCAGGCGGCGGTGATCGCGGTCGTCATCTTCCTGGCCAGCGGCACCACGACCCTCGGCCTGACGCTCCTGCAGACCTCGAGCGACCCCTGGGACCGCGCCTTCGAGGCCCAGAAGGGAGCCCACCTGGCCGTCTTCTTCGACCGCCACAAGGTCGACCCGAAGCAGCTGGCCGGGACGCCGGGGCTGATCGGCGCCAGCGCCGCCGCGGGCCCCTGGCCCACGGTCGGTACCGGCTACGAGCTCGGAACGCATAAGTATCGGTTGCTGACTGTGGG
>DATGVT010000332.1:0-3580 GCA_035300005.1 Candidatus Acidiferrales bacterium | reverse complement strand
GGCCGATCCGGGTGTCAGGGGCCCCGGCGCTTCGTCGTCACGCATCCCAGATGTGTACCGCCCACAGCCGCTTCGCGTCTGCGGGCACCCCCTCCTCCCGCCACCCCTTCCTGCGGCTCGACTCGCCCGGACACCGAATCTCTCGCCGCGCCCTCTGGCCGGGCCTCTGGGACCTGCCTCACGCTCACCTATCATGTGCCCCCGATGGACCCCGCCGACCGCGCCCACTTCCAGGTGCGGACTCCGGTCTTCGAAGGTCCGCTCGAGCTCCTGCTGGCGCTGGCCGAACGGGAGGACGTCGACATCCTCCAGGTCCCGCTGGCGAGCCTCACCGACGCCTACCTGGCCGAGATCGCGGCCATCCCCAGCCCCGACCCCAACGACATGGTCGACTTCCTCTGGCTGGCGGCCCGCCTGCTGCTGCTGAAGTCAGTCCGGCTGCTGCCCGGCGAGGAGACGGCGGCCGAGGAGGAGGACCTGCTGGGCTGGGAAGAGGCCGTCCGCCGGCGGCTGGAGGAGTACCGCGCCTACAAGGAGATGGCGGGCGAGCTGATGGAGCGGGCGTCGGCCGATCGGTTTGCCTTCCCGCCCCCGCCCCGGAGCCTGGAGCCGGGTGGGCAGGAGGACCCGCTCGACGTCGACCTCCTGGTGGCCGCCTTCCGGGACGTGCTGGGCCGGATCCCGCCCCGGCCGGTCGTGATCAGCGGCCGCGCCTGGACGCTGGTCGAGAAGCTGGAGCTGCTGGAAGCCCGGCTCCGCGGCGGGCCGCTCGACCTCCGCGAGCTGCTGCTGGCCAGCCAGGACCGCCTGGAGGCGGTGGTCACCTTCGTAGCCGTGCTGGAGCTGCTGCGCCGGGGGGCCGTCCGCGTCCGCCAGCGCGAGCGCTTCGGCCCCATCCGGGTCGAGCCCCGCGCTTGAAGCTCTCCTCGGCGCTGGAGGCAATCCTCTTCGCCTCGCACCGCCCGCTCAAGGTCCGCGAGCTGCAGCAGGCGACCGGGGCCGGCCGCGCCGAGGTGGAGGGAGCGCTGGCCGAGCTGCGCGAGGCGCTGGCTGGGCGGGGCCTGATGCTGCAGCGGCAGGGGGACGAGGTCCACCTGGTGACGCGGCCCGAGGTCGCCGCCTATGTGCGGCGGGCCCTGCGGCCGGAGGTGACCGGCCGCCTCTCGCCGGCCGCCTACGAGACTCTCGCCATCGTCGCTTACCAGCAGCCGGTGGCCCGGTCGCGCATCGAGGAGATCCGGGGCGTCAACTGCGAATCCGTGCTGGCCAACCTGGAGCTGCGTGACCTGGTCAGCGAGGTGGGGCGCGGCCGCGGGCCCGGCCAGCCCAGGCTCTACGGCACCACGATGCGCTTTCTGCAGGTGCTCGGCCTGGAGTCCCTGGACCAGCTGCCCGCACCGGAGAAGCTCGCATCCAGCGCCTGAACCGATTCGTGGCGCGGGCCGGCGTGGCCTCGCGGCGGCGGGCGGACGAGCTGATCGCCTCCGGGGCCGTGCTGGTCAACGGGCGCCGGCCGCCTCCGGACGGCATGCTGGTGGACCCCGGCCGCGACGTCGTCACCGTGCGCGGGCAGCGCGTCGAGCCCAGGCTGGCGCACCGCTACCTGGCCTACCACAAGCCGGAGGGCGTGGTGACGACCGCCAGCGACGAGTCGGGGAGGCCGACGGTGCTGGACGCGGTCGGTCAGGAAGCACTGGCCGGACACCGTCTCTTTCCCGTCGGCCGGCTGGACCTGGACAGCTCGGGCCTCCTGCTGCTGACGGACGACGGAGAGCTCGCCTTCCGTCTGACGCATCCCAGCCACGAGGTGCCCAAGCGGTACGAGGCGGTCGTCGCCGGCGTGCCCAGCCAGGCGCAGCTGCGCCGCCTCCGGCAGGGGGTCGAGCTCGAGGACGGCGTCAGCGCGCCCGCCGAGGTGGAGCTGGTGCGCGGTCTGCGCGGGGGCAGCTCGCTGGTCAGGGTGACGCTGGGCGAGGGGCGCAAGCGCCAGCTGCGGCGGATGCTGGAAGCCGTCGGGCACCCGGTGAAGCGCCTGCGGCGGACCGCGTTCGGCCCCCTGCACCTGAGCCGGCTGCGCGCGGGCGGCTGGCGGGTGCTGCGGCCGGCGGAGGTGGCCGCCCTGCGGTCGGCGGCCGGGCTGGGCGGGTGATCGGCGCTTGATCGTCGCCATCGACGCCGGCGCCGCCGCCGGCAAGTCGTCGGTGGGCCGGCGGGTGGCGGAGGCGCTCGGCCTGCCCTTCGTCGACAGCGGGCTCATGTACCGGGCGATCGCGGTGCTGGCCGCCGAGCTCGGTCTGGACCCGGAGGACGAGGGGGCCACCGGCCGGCTGGCCCGCGCGACCCCGATCCGCGTCCAGGGCAAGCAGGTCTGGGCCGGCGGTCGCGAGCTGACCGACCGGGTCTACGACGCCGGCCTGACCCCTCTGCTGACCCGCATCGCCCGCACCGCCGCCGTCCGCGAGGCGCTGGTGGAGCAGCAGCGGGCGATGGCTGCGCCCAGCCTGGTGATGGCCGGGCGCGACATTGGCACCGTGGTCTTCCCCGAGGCCGACTTCAAGTTCTTCCTGGTCGCCAGCCTGGAGGAGAGGGTGCGCCGGCGGGCGGCCCAGTACGCCGAACGCGGAGAGACCGCGGACCCGCAGACGATGGCGAAGGAGGTCGCCGAGCGTGACCGCGCCGACTCCGAGCGCGAGGTGGCGCCGTTGCGCCCGGCGCCGGACGCGTTGGTGGTCAGGACCGACGACCTGGACCTGGAAGACGTGGTCAGGCTGATCGTCGATCGGATCCGCCCGGCCCAGCGGTGATCTACGCCGTCCTTCGCTGGACGATGCGTTTCATCACGCGCGGCTACCTGCTGGGGCTGTTCCAGGTCAGGGGAAGGGAGCGGGTGCCGCGGCGGGGACCCCTCATCGTCTGCCCCAACCACTCGGGGACCATTGACCCGCCAATGGTCCCCGCCTTCCTTCCCCGCGGCGACAGCTGGAACATGGCCAAGTCCGAGTACTTCGCCCGCGGCCGCCTGACCGCCTTGATCTTCACGGCCTACCACTCATTCCCGGTCGTCCGCCACACGGCGGACCGCACGGCGCTGCGGCGGGCGTTCGACGTCCTGAAGGCGGGCGGGACGCTGGTGATCTACCCGGAGGGTACTCGGGTGGAGGGCGGGCGGCTCCGCCGGCCGGAGCCGGGCGCCGGGTTCATCGCGCTGCGCTCGGCGGTGCCGGTGCAGCCGGTGGCGCTGGTGGGGACGCCGGAATGCCTGCCCAGGGGCGCCCGCTGGCCTCGCCGGGTGCCGGTCAGCGTCACCTTCGGAGAGCCGTTCCGGCTGGCCGGTCGGCGGCCGGACGGGTCGCGGGTCAGCCACCAGGAGGCGGCGGACGCGATCATGCTGAGGATCGCGGAGCTGCTGCCCCCCGCCAAGCGCGGAGAGTTCGCGGACCTGGACTCAGAGCGCGCCCGGCTGCAGGACCTCTACCTGCCCGCGTAGCACGCCGCTGAAAAAGGGATTCCCGCCTGTCGGCGGCATCGGCCCTCCGGCGCCCTGGCGGCCGAGATGGCTGCCAGCGGGCCCCGGCGGTCG
>DATGVT010000331.1:0-5105 GCA_035300005.1 Candidatus Acidiferrales bacterium | reverse complement strand
CTTCGACCACGAGGTCGACGATCGGGCGCCCGCCCACCTGGTGCAGCACCTTGGGCAGCTTCGAACGCATGCGGGTGCCGAGACCGGCGGCTAGGATGACGGCCGAGAGTGGTTGGCTCAAGGATCGCCCCGCAGGGTGAGGCGATTATACGGACGCGAATCTGGCCCGCCCTGGCCGCCGCCCTGCTCCTGGCCGCGGCCTGCGGAGGCTCCACCCCCACCAAGTCATCGCCGCGACCCTCCGCCAGCGGCTCGCCGGCCGCCAGAGGGTCTCCTTCCCCGACCTTTCCTCGGGCGGTCTGGGTCCTGACCCCGCTCGGCCTCAACATCCGCGCGGACTCCAGCACCAGCTCGGCCAAGGTGGCCACCGTGGCCCAGGGCGCCATGCTCACGGTCAAGGACTCCCGAGCGGTGGCCTCCGAGACCTGGCTCTCGGTCCACTCCGCCGACGCCAGCGTCGATGGCTGGGTGCTGGACCGGGCGGACCTGGTGATCCACCTCGAGGTCTCGCTCCACATCGACACCGCGCTCGGCTACTCGCTGCTCTTCCCGAAGAGCTGGGACCTGAAGCAGGGCAATCCGACCATCATCACGGGCCCGCCCACCGACCCGGATGGGGGCCAGCTGATCGTGCAGCAGGCCAAGGAGGTGGGCCAGCTGCAGTCGGTGCCGACCATGCCCGGCCGCGAGCTGCGCCAGGAGGGGCCGCTGGAGGTCTACGGCGTGACCGCGTTCGCCACCGTCTACCGGCTGGACGCGGGCTCGTTCGAGTTCGCGACCGTGGTCAAGTCACCTGGAAACAGCCCCCGGGCCTACCTCTTCCTCTACAAGCAGTCGGCCCGCTCGGAGCCGGACACCAACCTTTACAAGCAGCTGCTCGCGAGCGTGGCCTTCGCCGGTTAGCGTTTATCCCCTGGAGGGCGAGGGCAGAACAGTGCCGTGAGCGAGGCTCCTGAGAAGCCGGAGAAGGCCGAGGAGGCGACACCCCGGCTGCTGCCGGTGCTGCCGCTGAAGAACACGGTCGTCTTCCCACGGGTGCTGATGCCGCTGGCGGTGGGCCGGCCGCGCTCCCTCCAGCTGCTGGAGGACCTGCCCGCCGGCGAGCGCCTGCTGGCGGTCGCCGCCCAGCTCGACGAGGCGACCGAGGAGGCGGGCTGGGACGACGTCCACCGCGTGGGGACGCTGGTCTCGATCAAGCACATGCTCAAGCTCCCCGATGGCACCGTCCAGCTGGCCGTGCAGGGCCTGCGCCGCATCCGGCTGGAGGCCGGAGCCGGCGACCAGCCCTACATCCGGGCCGAGATCGCGAACTACCCGGAGAAGGCCGAGGAGCTGCCGGAGCTGGAGAAGGAGGCCCTCCAGCGGAGCGTCTTCAGCTCCTTCCAGCAGCTGGTCGCGGCCGCGCCCTACCTGCCCGGCGAGCTGCTGGGCGCCGCCCTGAACCTGGAGGACCCCCTGCACCTCGCCTACTTCATCGCCAACCACATCCGCCTCTCCACCGAGCAGCGGCAGGAGGTCCTGGAGCTGGACACCGCCCGCCAGAAGCTGGAGAAGCTGCTCGGGCTGATGGCCCACGAGCTGGAGGTGCTGGAGCTGGGGCGCAAGATCCAGAGCCAGGCCGAGGAGTCCATGGGCAAGGCCCAGCGCGAGTACTTCCTGCGCGAGCAGCTGAAGGCCATCCAGAGGGAGCTGGGCGAGCTCGACCAGGACCAGGCCGAGCACCGCGAGCTGCGCGAGCGGATCGAGAAGGCTGGCCTGCCGCCGGAGGCGATGAAGGAGGCCGAGAGGGAGCTGGCCCGCCTGGAGCGCATCCCCAGCGCCTCCCCGGAGTCATCGGTGATCCGGACCTACCTGGACCTGATGGTCTCCCTGCCCTGGAACGTCTCCACCGGCGGCGAGGTGGACGTCAAGAAGGCGCGGGAGATCCTGGACTCGGACCACTACGACCTGGACAAGGTCAAAAAGCGCATCGTCGAGCACCTGGCCGTCCGCCGGCTGAAGCAGCAGCGGGGCGCAACCGAGCGCGGGCGGGAGCCGATCCTCTGCTTCGTGGGCGCGCCCGGCGTGGGCAAGACCTCGCTCGGCCAATCGATCGCGCGCGCGATGGGCCGCAAGTTCGTGCGGGCGTCGCTGGGCGGAGTGCATGACGAGGCCGAGGTCCGCGGCCACCGGCGCACCTACATCGGCGCCATGCCCGGCCGCGTGCTGCAGGCGATCCGGCGGGCGGAGTCCAACGACCCCGTCTTCATGCTGGACGAGGTGGACAAGATCGGCGCCGACTGGCGCGGCGACCCCTCCTCGGCGCTGCTGGAGGTGCTGGACCCGGAGCAGAACAAGGACTTCCGGGACAACTACCTGGACGTGCCGTTCGACCTCTCCAAGGTCCTCTTCATCACCACCGCCAACAGCCTGGACACCATCCCGGCACCCCTGCGCGACCGGATGGAGGTGCTGCACCTCTCCGGCTACACCGAGCAGGAGAAGATCCAGATCGCCGACCGCTTCCTGATCCCGAAGCAGCTGGACGCGCACGGGCTGAAGCACGAAGAGGTGACCTTCACCGAGGAGTCGGTGGGCACCATCATCCGCGAGTACACGCGCGAGGCCGGCGTGCGCAACCTGGAGCGCGAGATCGCCTCCGTGCTGCGCCGGGTCGCCTCCCAGGTCGCGGAGGCGGACGGCGCCTCGGCCCCGGTGGGCGTGGACGAGAAGCTGCTGCGCGACGCCCTCGGCAAGCGCCGCTTCTTCGACGACAGCGCCGAGCGCATCGACCGGCCTGGCATCGCTATCGGCCTGGTCTGGACTCCGACCGGAGGCGAGATCATCTTCGTCGAGGCCACCCTGACGCCGGGCAAGGGCGAGCTCAGGCTGACCGGCCAGCTGGGCGACGTGATGAAGGAGTCGGCGGCGGCCGCGCTCAGCTACCTGAAGTCACGCGCCGACTCGCTCGGCATCGACGCGAGCCGGTTCTCGAAGAACGACATCCACGTCCACGTGCCGGCCGGCGCCCAGCCCAAGGAGGGGCCCTCCGCCGGCGTCACCGTGCTGACCGCGATGGCCAGCATCCTGACCGGCAAGGCCGTGCGCGACGACGTGGCGATGACCGGGGAGATCACGCTTCGGGGCAAGGTCCTGCCGATCGGCGGGGTCAAGGAGAAGGTTCTGGGCGCGCACCGCGCCGGCATCCACCGGGTCCTGCTGCCCAGGCGGAACGAGGCTGACCTGGACGACATCCCGGCCGACCTCCGGCAGCAGCTGGAGACCGTGCTGGTGGACTCGATCGACGACGTGCTGGCCCAGGCCATTCCCGGGCTCAGCGCCGCGCTGGGGAAGCCCCTGCGCCGATCTCGCGCTCCACGATCTGACGGTGAGCGGCGAGCTCCAGCGCGTCGTCGAGCCGCTTCAGGGCGCCGCCTCCCCGCCGCCTGAGCCCCCGGCCGGCGATCAGGTCGGCCAGGTGGGGATTCTTCGGCAGCAGCGATCCGTGCAGGTAGGTCCCGAAGACGGCGCCGCTGAGCACCCCCTCGGTGCCGTCGACGCCGTTGTTGCCCCGGCCGGCCAGAACCCGGCCCAGCGGCTGGAGCCCTTCGCCCAGGAAGGTGCGGCCGCCGTGGTTCTCGAAGCCGACCAGCGTCGGGGGCTCCAGGCCCAACTCGGAGTCGGTCTCCACGACCACGTTCCCGATGCAGCGGGTGCTGCCGGCCTCGGTGCGCAGGTCCAGGAGCCCGATGCCCGGGAAGCGCTCCCCGCCGGCGGTCTGGTAGTAGTGCCCCAGCAGCTGGTAGCCGCCGCAGACGGCCAGGACGGCGGCGCCCTCGGCCACCGCCTTGCCCAGGGGCAGCGCCTTCCGCTCCAGCAGGTCGTCGTATACGAGGGCCTGCTCGCGGTCCTGGCCGCCGCCGAAAAAGAAGACGTCCACCTCCTCCATGCCCTGGACGGTCCGCCTGGGCAGCTCGAGCAGGCGCGCGTCAAAGCCGCGCCACTCCGCGCGCTTGAGCAGCGTGAGCACGTTGCCGCGGTCGCCGTAGATGTTCATCAGGTCGGGGTAGAGCCAGCCGACCACGAAGCGGGTGCTCAGGTGACCCAGTATGGCCGCACCCATCCGCGGCGCGCGAGGTCGGCCCGGAGGTCGAGCAGGGCGGTGTAGGTGCAGAGGGCGAAGCCGGTGCCGCCCACGGGGACGGCTTCCAGCAGCCGGTCGAGGGCGGCGCCCAGGTCGGGCCGCGGGGGCTCGGCCGGGACGCCGGCGTACTTGAGGCGGAGGGCCAGGTCGTGCGCCCGCACCCCGCTCGGGATCACCTTCTGCGCCCTCCCCTGTAGCTGCTCGAAGTCGACGTCCCAGATCCAGGACACGTCGCGGCCGTCGGCGATCCGGTCGTTGAGCGCGAGCAGCAGGTGCCTGGCCGAGCCCAGCTCCAGCGCGGCGCGCAGGCTCTCATTGAACCCGGCCGGGTTCTTGGAGAGCATCAGCACCAGGTTCTTGCCGTCGTGGCTGACGCGCTCCTGGCGGCCGAAGGCGGCACTGGCGTCGCGCAGGCGCCCGGCCATGTAGCCGGGGTCGAGGCCGAGGGCGCGCCCCACGGCGAAGGCGGCGACCAGGTTGTAGGCGTTGTAAAGGCCGCCCAGGGGAAGCTCCAGCCGAGACCCTCCCGCCTGCAGGCGCACGCGCTCCAGGCCCTCCAGCTCGATCTCGGTGGCGCCGATCTCCGGCGCCGGACGCTGGAAGTCCCCGTTGGGGCAGGCGTAGACGCCCTCATGGCCGAGGTAGACGGTTGTGAAGCGCAGCCGCTCCCCGCAGCGCGGGCAGGTGGTGGCGTCGGCCGCGTGCGGCAGCCGGTCGCTGCCCACCCGCGGGTCCTCCAGCCCGTACCAGAGCGGCCGCTCCCTCAGCTGGAGGCCGATCTCCCCCACCCGGGGATCGTCCGCGTTGAGCACCGCGCGCGAGCCGGCCGGCAGCCGGCCCAGGGCGCTTTGGATGGTGAGGGCGGTCGTCTCCAGCTCGCCGTAGCGGTCGAGCTGATCCCGGAACAGGTTGCCGACCAGCACCGCCTTCGGGCGCAGCTCGTCGACCGCGGCCGGGAGGCTGGCCTCGTCGATCTCGAAGA
>DATGVT010000330.1:0-3520 GCA_035300005.1 Candidatus Acidiferrales bacterium | reverse complement strand
GCCGGCGGTGCTTGAATGGGCAGATGAGGCGCAGCGCCGCTTTCCTGGGCCTGGGCGCCGCCGGCGTTGTGATCCTGCTTGCCGGCCTCAGCCTGGACGCCTGGCTGCACGCGCGAGACCCGGCCCTGGCCGCGCGCGAGGGCGTGTTCACACTGGCCAACCCCGGCCACGCGCTGATGGCGCTGGGCACGGTGACCGTGGTCCTGGGGATTGCCGGCGCCGCCTTCTCGATGCTGCCGCCGGTGGCCGCGGTGCGGCGGGCGTTCCTGGCCACCGGCAGCGTCTTTCTGGTCGCGGCCGTCGGGACCGTGGCCTGGGACGCCCAGCTCGAGCAGCAGAGCCACAGTCGGGCAGGGGCGATGGCCGCCGTCCACCACGACACCAGCGCACCCTCGCGCGCGCCGACGGCGTCGGAGCTGGAGGCGGCGGCGAAGCTGCTGGCCGACACCAGGGCGGCGGTGCAGCCCTACCGGGACCTGGGCGCGGCCCAGCAAGTCGGGTACCTGCCGGTGACGCCGCCCCGGCTGCTGATCGTCCACTACGTGAACCCGGCCTACATGGGCGAGGCCGACATCCTCAACCCCAGGCACGTGCAGTCGCTGATCTACGTCAACACGCCGCGGGGGCCGGTCCTGGCGGGGGCGATGTACATCATGCCCCACGTCGGCATGCCCGGCCCCGAGGTCGGCGGGCCGCTCACCAGCTGGCACCACCACGACAACCTCTGCTTCAACGACCAGTCGGGGATCGTGGTCGCCTTCACGAACAGCGGCGCCTGCCCGGCCGGGTCCACCAACCGGGTCACCCCGGACATGCTGCACGTCTGGGTGGTCGACAACCCCAACGGGCCCTTCGACTCCGACATGTCACCGGCGGCGCTGAGAGCGGTGGTCAACGGCTAGAATCCGCCGGCCGGCCGTTCGTCGCGGAGTCGAGAGGCAAGCGGGGAGGGACGTAACCCGCCGGCCCCTCCCTACCCTCCCCGCAAGCGGGGAGGGAGCACGGCCCCTCCCTACCCTCCCCGCAAGCGGGGAGGGACGTAACCCGCCGGCCCCTCCCTACCCTCCCCAGAGGGGAGGGACGTTGTCCCGCGGACGTCTCGGTTCTCAGCCAACTCTCACGGGCGCGGCTTAGATTGGCGCCGTGGCGGACCGCGCCTACGTCCTGGTGGTCGACGACGACGCGCGCATCGCGGCCGCGCTGAGGCGCGCCCTCACCTACGAGGGCTTCGAGGCCGAGTCCGCGCCTGACGGCGAGAACGCCCTTCGGCGGGCCGCCGAACGGCCGCCCGACCTCGTCATCCTGGACGTCCTCATGCCCGGCCTGGACGGCATCGAGGTCTGCCGCCGGCTGCGGGCGGCGGGCGACGTCCCCATCCTGATGCTGACCGCCAAGGACGGCACCGCCGACCGGGTCCGCGGCCTGGACAGCGGCGCCGACGACTACCTGGTCAAGCCCTTCGCCTACGAGGAGCTGATGGCGCGGGTCCGAGCCCTGCTGCGCCGCCAGGCGCCCGCCGCCCGGAAGCAGCTCCGGCACCAGGACCTGGTGGTGGACGTGGCCGCGCACGAGGTCCACCGCGGCCGGCGGGCAGTCGAGCTCTCCCACCGCGAGTTCGAGCTGCTGCGCCTGTTCCTCCTCAACCCCCGGCGGGTGCTGAACCGGGAGCAGATCCTGGACGCCGTCTGGGGCTTCGACAGCGGCGCCGCCAGCAACGTGGTCGACGTCTACGTCGGCTACCTGCGCCGCAAGCTGGGCCGGCCGGAGCTGATCCGCACCGTGCGCGGGGTCGGCTACCGGCTGGGCTGACGTGCCCATCCGGCTCCGGATCGCCGCCTACAGCTCGCTGCTGGCGGCGCTCACCATCCTTTTCTTCGGCGTCGTCCTCGACCGGCTGGCGGAGCCCAACGCCTACCAGCAGCAGGACCAGGACCTGGCCAAGCGGGCGCGCCAGTTTTCCGGCCCGGCCGGGGCCGCGGGCTCGGACGTCCTCAGGAGCCCCGACCCCTTCGTCGAGGTGCTGGCGCCGGACGGCCACCCGGTCCTGAGCACGGGGCAGGCGAACGGGGCGCCCCCGCCAGTGCCCCCAGACCTCTTCCTGGCCGCGGCCGCCGGCCACCCGGGCTACCGCACGGTAGACGCCGCCCCCGGGCGGCCGGTCCGCCTCTTCGCGCTGCGCAGAGACGACATCTCCGGCGGCCTGGCTCCCTTCCTGGTCGTGGTCTCGGGGCAGCCGCTGCAGGCCGTCGAGCAGGGCCTCAACGGCCTGCGCTTCTTCATCTTCCTGGTCACCCTGCTCACGCTGGCCGGTGCCTTCGCCGCCAGCTGGTTCGTGGCCGGCCGGGCGCTGCGCCCGCTGCGCGCGATGGCCGCCACCGCCGAAGGCATCGGTGCCACCCAGGACCTCAGCCGGCGGCTGCCCGAGAGCCCGGTGCGCGACGAGGTGGGCAGGCTGGGGGCCAGCTTCAACTCCATGCTCGCCCGCCTGGAGGACGCCTACCACAGCCTGGAGATGGCGCTGGAGGCCCAGCGCCGGTTCGTCGCCGACGCCTCCCACGAGCTGCGGACCCCGCTCACCACCATCCGCGGCAACGCCGACCTGCTTCTGCGGCACCGGCGGATCAGCAGCCGGGACCGGCAGGCCTCCCTGCGGGACATCGCCGCCGAGAGCGAGCGCCTGAGCCGGATGGCGGACGAGCTGCTCACCCTGGCCCGGGCCGAGGCCGGGCAGCGGCCGGCCGCCGAGCCGCTCGACCTGGAGCCCCTCCTGCGCGAGGTCGTCCGGCGTGCCCGCGCCGCCAACCCCGAGCGCACGCTGGCGCTGGAGGCGGAGCCGGCGCTGCTCCCGGGCAGCCCTGACGAGCTGCGCCGGGTGATCTGGATCCTCCTCGACAACGCGCTCAAGCACGGCGCCGGGGTGGTCCGGGTGGACCTCTCGGCCGGGGACGGTTGGGCCCGGCTGGTGGTCGCCGACGAGGGTCCCGGGCTGCCGGCGGGGGAGGAGGAGAAGGTCTTCGAGCGCTTCTACCAGGCCGATCGGGCCCGCGCGGCCGGGGGCGCCGGGCTCGGCCTGGCGATCGCCCGCTGGCTGGTGGCCGCGCATGGCGGCCGCGTCCAGGCCGCCAACCGGCCCGAGGGCGGAGCCGTCTTCACGGTCGAGCTGCCTCTCTCAGCCGGCTCTCATCGGACCGTCACCGGCGGCTCATCACCGGCTGCCATCCTGGGCGCCATGAGCACGGCAGCCGCCAGCGAGGACCTGGGCCGGCTGGCCTTCGTCCTCCTGGTCCTGCAGGCAGGCTTCGCCCTGGTCGCCGCGCTGGGCGCCTTCGTGGTCGGCGCCTTCCTCTTCCGGGGAGCGGCGGTGCTGGCTTTCATCACCCTGCTCGGCGCCCTCGTCCTGCTGGCCCTGGCCGCCGGGGTCGTGCGCCGCCGCCGCTGGGCGCGAGCGACGGTGATCGCTTTCGAACTGCTCTCCGTCTTCTGGTTCGGGCTGCGGCTGGTCCTGGTGCCCCTGGCGCCG
>DATGVT010000329.1:0-3349 GCA_035300005.1 Candidatus Acidiferrales bacterium | reverse complement strand
GACCAGCCGGCCGGCACCCGCCTGCCGGCAGGCTTCCAGCAGGCTGAGGGTCCCCTCCACGTTGATGCTCACGTAGAGCTGCGGGTTCTCCAGCGAGGGCCGGACGCCGGCCCGCGCGGCCAAGTGCACCACCACGTCGGGACTCTCGGCCGCCAGCACCCGCGCCAACAAGCGGCCCTCCCGGATGTCGAGCTCGACCAGACGGGCGCCGCGCTGCAGAGCGGAAGCGATGTTCGCCCTCTTGATCGACGCCGCGTAGAAGTCCTCGAAGGAGTCGACGATGACGACCTTGTCGCCCCGATCGAGAAGAGCCTCGCAGAGGTGGGAACCGACGAAGCCCGCGCCGCCGGTCACGACTGCCGTGATCAAGTGCGGCCAATTCTAGCCAGGGTGGTTGAGCGGACCCGGAGGCCCTAAGTTAGCTGTCGTGCTGAGCTCCGAGGTGGCCGGGCTGCTGCGCTGCCCCCACTGCGGCTCGCGGCTGCGCCTGGACGCGGAAGGCGCCTGGTGCGCCGGGGCCTCCTGCGGGCGGCGCTATCCCCTGGTGGAAGGAGTGCCGGTCCTGATCGACGAGGAGCGCAGCCTCTTTCGGATCGCGGACTTCCTCGAGCGGCGCCCCACCTTCTTCCCTGAGCACGGCCGGCTGGTCCGGCTCGGACTGGAGCGGCTGCCTCAGCTGGGGGCAACCCGTGCCTCGGGGCCGAACTACCGGCGGCTGGGCGCGCTCCTCCTGGAGGAGAAGCCGGCGCCGCGCGTCCTGGTGATCGGGGGGAGCATCCTGGGATCGGGCATGGAGGAGCTGGCGAACACACCTGGCGTCGAGCTGGTGGAGACCGACGTCGCGCTCGGTCCCCGCACCGCGCTCGTCTGCGACGCCCACGACCTGCCCTTCGCCCCCGGCTGCTTCGACGGGGTGGTCGCCCAGGCCGTGCTGGAGCACGTCGCCGACCCCTACCGCTGCGTGGACGAGATCCGCCGAGTGCTGGCTCCGGGTGGGCTGGTCTACGCGGAGACCCCTTTCATGCAGCAGGCCCATGGCGGTGATCACGACTTCACCCGATTCACGCGCCTGGGCCACCGCCGCCTCTTCCGGGGCTTCGAAGAGGTCGCGAGCGGAGCCGCCGGCGGCCCTGGCTCGGCCCTGGCCTGGTCGTACTTCTACTTCCTGCGCAGCTTCGTGCGCCGGCCCTGGGCGCTGGGCGCCGTCCAGACCTGGGCCCGGCTGACCGCCTTCTGGCTGAAGTACCTGGACCCACTTCTACTGCGCAACCAGAAGGCGCTGGACGCCGCCTGGGGCTTCTACTTCCTGGGCCGGCGCAGCGAGCGGGTGCTCAGCGATCGCGAGCTGCTGGCGGCTTACCCCAGGTGAGACGGTTCGAGGAGTGGCTGAAGGTCTCGGGCCTGGTGATCGAGGTCAGGCACTTCCCGGACGGAACCCGCACCGCCCGGGACGCGGCGCGGGCGGTCGGCTGCGAGGTGGGGCAGATCGTGAAGTCGCTGGTGTTCGTCGCCGGCGGGCAGCCGCTGGTCGTGCTGGCGTCGGGCGCCAACCGCGTGGACCTGGCCAAGCTGGGACTGCTGGCCGGCGGCGAGCCCCAGCAGGCGGATCCTGACACGGCGCGGGATGCGACCGGTTACTCGATCGGCGGGGTGCCGCCCTTCGGCCACGCGCGCCGGCTGCCTGTGTTCATGGATCGGGACCTGCTGCAGTACCCGGTGGTCTGGGCCGCGGCCGGGCGGCCGGACGCGGTGTTCGAGATCGAGTCCGGCCGGCTGCAGGAGCTGAGCAGCGCCTTGGTCGGAGACCTCGCGTGAGCTCGATCCTCATCTTCTGCCGCTCATGCGGCAAGCAGGTCCCCTCGTCGGAGACCAAAGACCGCCTCTGCCTGGACTGCCAGGTGCGGGACGCGATGGCCGCCCTGCGGGCCGAGCACGCCCGCCTCTGGCGCAAGCGCGAGCGCTACCGCGGCTCGGGGGCGAACGCTGACTCCATCGGCCGCCAGCTGGGACGGATCGAGAACCGGATGGCGGAGGGGATCCGGGGCCTGGTCGCCAACGACCAGAAGGCGGCCGAGTACCTCCAGAAGCAGCTGGAGGAGGCCAGGCAAGCTCGCTACCAGATCCGGCCGGCAAGAAGCGGCCTGCCTCCTCGTTGACCCTGAGGGTGCCCCGAGCCTCGCTGGCCGTCCTGGCCGCGTTCCTGCTGGTCGTGCTGGTCCCGGGCCGGGCGTCGGCGAACGTGCCCGGCACCACCTGCCCCGTCTTCCCGGCCGACAACGTCTGGAACGCCGACATCTCGAGCCTCCCCGTGCACGCACGGAGCGCGGCCTGGCTGAGCTCGACCGGCGCCAACTCGGGCCGGCTGCTGCACCCGGACTTCGGAGTGCCGCCCTACGGCCTCCCCTTCAACGTCGTCAACAGCTCGCACGCGACCGCCAACTTCAGCTTCCTGTACGCCGCCGAGAGCGACCCCAACCCCTACCCGGCGGGCAACGACCTGCTGATCGAGCAGGGCAGCGACGCCCACCTGCTGACCATCAACCAGGACACCTGCAGGCTCTACGAGATCGGGGGGACCAACATGGCCAACCACACGGGGTGGGCGGGCGCCATCTTCGACCTCAACTCCGACGCGCTGAGGCCGGCAGGCTGGACCTCGGCCGACGCCGCCGGGCTGCCCATCTTCCCCGGCCTGGTGCGCGTGGACGAGGTCCAGGCCGGAGCCATCAACCACGCCATCCGGTTCACCGTGCAGCAGTCAGACACCAGCTACCTCTGGCCGGCCCGCCATCAGGCCGGCTCGGCCAGCGACCCCAACCTGCCGCCCATGGGCGCCCGCTTCCGGCTCAAGGCGACCTTTCCGATCTCCGGCTACAGCGCGCCCACCCAGGTGGTGCTGACCGCGTTCAAGCACTACGGCCTGATCGTGGCCGACAACGGCTCCAACTGGTTCTTCCAGGGCACCGAGGATCCGGCCTGGAGCGCCTACTCCCAGATGGACTCGGAGCTGAAGAAGGTGCCGGCCAACCAGTTCGAGGCGGTCGACGAGTCCAGCCTGATGGTCGACCCCAACTCAGGCGGCACTGCAACGGTGCCGGGGGCGCCGAGCTCGGTGACCGCGGTGGCGGGCGACCGGGCCGCCCAGGTCAGCTGGACGGCGGCCGCCAGCGGCGGCAGCCCCATCACCGGGTACACGATCACGGGCTCGCCGGGCGGGAGCGCGACGGCCGCGGCGGGCGAGACCCAGGCGACGGTCTGGGGCCTGGCCAACGGCACCAGCTACACGTTCACCGTGAGGGCGGCAAACCGGGTCGGGACGGGCCCGGGCGGCGTCTCCAACCCGGTGACG
>DATGVT010000328.1:0-19699 GCA_035300005.1 Candidatus Acidiferrales bacterium | reverse complement strand
CCTTCGAGCGGGCGGCCAAGTTCGGGCCGGTGATGGTGGTGCCGGGCGGCGGCACCACCCGCTACCAGCCGATCCTGCGCGAGGATGCCGCCCGCTGCGTGGTGGAGGCGATCTCCCGCCCAGACCTGCTCGGCCACACGATCGAGCTCGGCGGACCCGAGGTTCTGACCTACGAGCAGATCTTCGAAGCGTTCTGCCAGGCCCGGCGCTTGAAGAAGCGGCGCATGAAGCTCTCCACCGCTGCCCTGATGCCGGGCGCTGCCGTGATGGAGATGATCTCCAAGGACCCGATCGTGACCACGGACGAGCTGCGCACGCTGGCCGTGGACAACCTGGCCGACGGCCTGGATTCGGTCGGCGTCCACTTCGGCTTCCGGCCGACGGCGCCCAGCGGGTGGATCGCGGAGAACTGGAAGACCGTCCGGAGCAGATAAGGACCTTCGTCGGCATCCCGGTGCCGGAGGGGCACCGGGCCGCGCTCGAGCCCCAACTGGCCGCCTGGGCCGAGGCCGCCCCCGCCTTTCGCTGGGTGGCCGCCGAGAACCTGCACCTGACCCTGCGCTTTCTGGGCGGCGTACAGGCGGCTGTCGCCGAGGCGCTGGCCCGGGAGCTGGCCGAGCTGGCGGCTCCGGCCTTCGAGCTGCAGCTGGGCGGTCTGGGGAGCTTCGGGCGCGGCCGCCGGGTCCGGGTGATCTTCCTGCGCCTGGAGAAGGGCGAACCCGAGGCGGCGGTCCTGGCCCGCCGGGTGGAGGAAGCCTGCCGGAGCCTCCGGCTCCCGCCCGAGGAAAGGCCCTTCAACGCCCACCTGACCCTGGCCCGGGCTCGCGACCGCTTCGGAGCCCCTCTGCCCGAGCTGCCCTCGCCGCCGGAGCTGCCGGGCTGGCGGGCGGCGGAGCTGATCGTGTACCGGAGCCGGCTGGGCCGCCAGGGAGCGCGCTACGAGGCGGTCCACAGCTTCCCGCTGGTCTAGCCCGGCTGGGTTAGCCCGGATCCCCCGATCCCCCCGGGCATCTGCGGCCTGGAGGCGGCCGATCCGTGCGTTGGCCCCTGCGCTCCGGTCCTCACGCATCTCTCAGATGCGCTCCGGTCCGGTGCTCGTGCCGCCTTCGGCTCGACGTGCCCCAGGCCACATCTGCTCCGGGCGGCCGGCGGATCCGGGCTAAGCTGAGCCGGCTTGGACCCCAAAGGTACGGTCGCCATCGTCACCGGGGGCGGGACGGGAATCGGGCGCGCGGTCTGCCTGGCCCTGGCGCAGGCGGGCACCAGGGCGGTGGCCGTCAACTACTCCCGCTCCGAGAAGGAGGCCCGCGCCACCGCCGGGGAGCTGGCCAAGCACGGCTGCGAGGGGCTGGCGGTGAAGGCGGACGTCGCCGACGAGGCTCAGGTCCGCGAGCTGGTGGCCGGCACCGTGAAGCACTTCGGCCGCCTGGACGTGCTGGTCAACAATGCCGGCGTGACCCGCTTCATCCCGCACCCGCAGCTGGATGGGCTGACGGACGAGGTCTGGGACGCCATCCTGGGCATCAACCTGAAGGGGACCTTCTACTGCTGCCGGGCGGCAGCGCCGGAGATCGCGCGCAACAGGGGCGTGATCGTCAACATCGCCTCCATCGCCGGCCACCGCGCCGGCGGCTCCTCGATCGCCTATGCGGTCTCCAAGGCCGCCGTGCTGCAGCTGACGCGCGGGTTGGCGCTGGCCCTGGCGCCGGACGTGCGGGTGAACTCGGTCTCGCCCGGCCTGGTCGCGACCCGCTGGTTCCGAGTCCCCTTCGGCGAGGAGGCCGCGGAGGCCCAGGAGGAGCGCTTCGCTGAGATGACCCCGCTCAAGCGGGTGGCCTCGCCGGAAGACGTCGCCGACGCCGTGCTGGCCTTCGTCCGCAGCGATTTCCTGACCGGCCAGGACCTGATCGTGGACGGCGGCAAGCACGCCGTCTATCCCTGACTTCAAGCTACGGCCCGTCGCCTGGCGGCGAACTGATTTTTGGGCCTTGTGCGGGTTGGTACCGGCGCCATACGCTTCCTTCGGCCCCGAGGGACACGCGCGAGGGAGCTGGAGCAGGCCGAGAGGCCAGCACCGGGACCCGCCGAGGCGATCCGTCGGGGTCACTTCTTTTCCCCGCCCCTCCCTAACCCGGCCCCGGCGGGCGGTAAACCGGCGCCGGACTCCCCGCCGGCGGGGAGGGTTAGATCAGTAGATCGGCGTCTCCGCCGTCACCGACTCCAGCCACTTGCGGCAGCTGGTCAGGAAGCGCGCCGCCTGCAGGCCGTCCAGCACGCGGTGGTCGAACGAGAAGCAGAGGTACATCATCGGCTTGATCCCGATCATCCCCTGCACCGCGACCGGCCTCTCCACGATCGCCTCCATGGTCAGGATGCCGGCCTGGCCGGGGTTGATCACCGAGTAGCTGAAGAGGGTGCCGAAGGTCCCGGAGTTGTTGACGGTGAAGGTGGCGCCGGCGAGGTCGTCCGCCTTGAGCTTCTTGGTCCGGGCCCGTTCGGCCAGGTCGTAAACCGCGCGACCGATGCCGGCGATGGAGAGCCCGTCGGCGCTGCGGACCACGGGGACCACCAGCGTGTCCTCCAGCCCGACTGAGACGCCGATGTTGACCTGCCGGTGGACGACGATCTCGGTCTCGTTGAAGGTGGCGTTCACCTGCGGGTGCTCGCGCAGTGCGCTGGCCGCCGCCTTGATCACGTAGGGCAGGTAGGTCAGCGAGAACCCTTCCTGCTCCTGGAAGCGGGCCTTGTGCGCGCCGCGGGAGGCCACCACGCCGCTCATGTCCGCCTCCTGCGTCTGCCAGGCGTGCGGGATGGTGGTCTTGGACCGCGTCATGTTCTCGGCGATCAGCTTTCGCACTCGCGTCAGCGGCACCACCTGGTCGCCTTCCGAGGGCCTGGCCGCGAGGGGCGCGGTTATGGCCGCGGGCGCGGCGGCCGGCGCCGCCGGCGGCGGCGCCGCCGTCCCGGCGTCGATGGCCTTCTGGACATCCTTCTTGGTCACGCGGCCGGCGATGCCGGAGCCCTGGATGCCATCCAGGTCGACGCGCTTTTCGGCCGCCAGCATCAGGACCGCCGGCGAGTAGCGATGCTCGCCACCCTCCAGCTTGGGCTCCGGCCCGGCGGGCGCCGGCTTCGGCTCCGCGGCGGGTTCGGGCTCGGGCTCACGCCTCGCCGCCGGCCTGGCCGGCGCCTTCTTCTCCGCGACCGGCTTCGCCGCCTCCGGTTTCGGCTCGACCGGGGCGGGAGCGCCGCCGTCGGCCTCCACCTCCACCACCGCGATCTCGGCGCCCGCCGAGACCGTCTCCCCCTCCTTGGCGATGATCTCCTTGAGCACCCCGGTCACCGGCGAGGGCACCTCGGCGTTGACCTTGTCGGTGTCCACCTCCAGCAATGGCTCGAACTCGGTCACCTTCTCGCCCGGCTTGACCAGCCAGCGAGAGATGGTGCCTTCGTGCACCGACTCGCCCAGCTGCGGCATGGTCACGCGGGTCGTCTTGGACACTAAAAGGCCGCCAGCTCCCTCAGCGCCGCCGCCACCTTCTCGGGGTTGGGCATGAAGTAGTCCTCCATGGGCGCCGCGTAGGGCATGGCCGGTACGTCCAGCCCGCCCAGGCGCTTGACCGGGGCGTCCAGCCAGCGCCAGGCTTCGTCCGCGATCAGGGCCGCCACCTCGGAGCCGATCGAGACCGAGAAGTTGTCCTCGTAGAGGACCAGGCACTTGCCCGTCTTGCGCGCGCTGGCGAGGACCGCCTCCCTGTCCAGCGGGTACACCGTCCGCAGGTCGACCACCTCCACGCTGACGCCGTCTTCGGCCAGCTTGGAGGCCGCCTCCAGCGCGTAGTGCAGCATCAGCCCGTAGGCGAAGACCGACAGGTCGGTGCCCTCGCGCGCGGTGCGCGCCTGCCCGAGCGGGATCAGGTACTCGCCCACCGGGACCTTCTCCTTGAACATGCGGTAGAGCCGCTTGTGCTCGAAGAAGAGGACGGGGTCGGGGTCGCGGATCGCCGCCAGCATCAGGCCCTTGGCCTCGATCGGGCCGGCCGGGATGACGATCTTCAGCCCCGGGGTGGCGAAGCGGGCCTCGATCGACTGCGAGTGGTAGAGGGCGCCCCGGACGTGGCCTCCCATCGGCGCCCGAACCACCAGGGGCGCGCCCCAGTCGCCGTCCGTCCGGTAGCGGTACTTGGCGATCTCGTTGCTGATCTGGTTGAACGCCATGTGCGCAAAGTCGGTGAACTGGATCTCGGCCACCGGCCGCTTCCCGGCCAGCGCCAGTCCCAGCGCCACCCCGGCGATCGAGGACTCGGCCAGCGGGGTGTCGATCACCCGCTTCTCGCCGAAGCGCTTCCAGAGGCCGTCGGTGACCAGGAAGACGCCGCCCTTGGGCCCCACGTCCTCGCCCAGCACCATCACGCGTTCGTCGCGCTCCATCTCCTCGGCCAGCGCCGAGCGGATGGCGGCCACCATGTTCATCTCCTCCGTCTCGGCCCCGGGGGCGGGGGAGATGGCGCGGGGCACGTTCACGGAGTAGACGTTGGTGAGCGCGTCCTCGGGCTCGGCGTCGGGCGACTCCAGCCCGGCCCGGGTGGCCTCGGTCACCTCTTCCTTGACCTGCTCCTCAGATTCCTGGACCTCCTTCTGGCTGAGAACGCCCTCTTCGACCAGGCGGGTCCGAAACTGCTCCAGGCAGTCGTTCTTGGAGGCCGCGGCCAGCTCTTCCTCGCTTCGGTAGCGGCGCTGGTCGTCTTCGGACGAGTGGGCGCCCAGCCGGTCGACCAGGCACTCGATCAGCGTCGGCCCTTCGCCGGATCGCGCCCTCGCCACCGCCTGCTTGGCCACGTGGTAGCAGGTGACCGGGTCGCGCCCGTCCATGGACACGCCGGGGAACCCGTAGCCGGCTGCACGCTGGGCGGCGTAGTCGACCGCGTACTGCTTGTTGAAGGGCACCGAGATGGCGAAGCCGTTGTTCTGGCAGACGAACACCAGCGGCAGCCGGTGGATGGCCGCGAAGTTGAAAGCCTCGTGGGCGTCGCCCTCGGAACCGGAGCCTTCGCCGTAGCTGGTCATGACCACCCGGTCGGTGCCGTCCATCTTCAGGGCGTAGGCGGCGCCCGCCGCATACACCATCTGGCTCGCCACCGGCGAGCCGCGGCTGATGATGTTCAGCCGGGAGTCGGAGAAGTGGCCGGGCGTCTGCTTGCCGCCGGAGGCCGGGTCGGCCGGCTTGGCCAGCACCGAGAGCATGAGGTCGAGCGGCGTCAGCCCCATCCGGAAGCAGAGGACGACGTCACGGTAGTAAGGGGCGACCCAGTCGTGCTTGGGCTTCAGCGGCCAGGCGACGCCGATCTGGGCTGCCTCGTGGCCGGCGCAGGAGATGATGAACGGCGCCCGGCCCTGGCGGTTGAGCACCTGGCAGCGGTAGTCGATCTGCCGCCCGAGCAGGATGTAGTGGTACCACTGTCGCAGCGCCGCCTCGTCGAGGTCGGTGTCGCGCCAGGCGACCGGCTCCTGGAAGTGCCACTCGGGGTTGAACGCGCGGCCGCGCTGCTTCTCCCGGGTCTCGCCTCTCTCGCGGGTCTGTGCCATAGGAGCGACTAAATGTTGATCGCGGCGCCGGCGGCCGCCAGCGCAGCTTCGCCGACTGCCTCCGAGAGCGTCGGGTGGGGATGAATGTTACGGCCCACCTCCCAGGCGTCGCCCTGAAACAGCCGCGCCAGCGCCGGCTCCGAGATCAGCTCGGTCGCGTCCACGCCGATCACGTGCGCGCCCAGCAGCTGCCCGGTCTTCCCGTCGGCGACCAGCTTGGCGAAGCCGCCCGGCTCACCGTGGATGAGTGCCCGGCCGTTGGCGCTGAACGGGAACCGGCCGACCCTGACCTCATGGCCCTTCTCGACGGCCTGCGCCTGGGTCAGGCCCACGGAGGCGATCTGCGGATGGGAGAAGGTGCAGCGCGTGACCAGGTCCTGCTCCATCGGCGTCGCCCGGCGGCCGGCGATGTCCTCGGCGGCCACGATGCCCTCGTGACCGGCGGCGTGCGCGAGCAGGAAGCCGCCCACGACGTCGCCGATCGCCCAGACTCCCTCGGCCGAGGTCCGCATCCACTCGTCGACCTTGACGAAGCCGTTCTTGTGGAGCTCGACCCCTGCCTGCTCCAGGCCGAGGTCCTTCGAGTTGGCCGCCCGGCCCACCGCGACCAGCACCCGGCGGGCCCAGACCTCGCCCTCGTCCAGCCGGACGCTGATGCCGTCGCGGGCCGGCTTGGCGCCGGTCACCCTGGCGCCCAGGCGGCATTCGATGCCGGCCGCCGTGAACTGCTTCAGGAGCTCTTTGGAGACGTCGTCATCCTCCAGCGGCACCAGCCGATCGAGGGCCTCGAGCAGGATGACCTTGCTGCCCATCTGGCTGTAGAAGGTCGCGAACTCGACCCCCACCGCGCCCGCCCCGATTATGCAGACGGAGTCGGGCAGCTCGGACGCCAGCGTGGCGTGGTCCGAGGTCAGGATTCGCTCGCCGTCCGGCTCCAGGCCGGGCAGGGAGCGGGGGCTGGAGCCGGTGGCGACGATCACCTGCCTGGCCTTCAGCCGGCGGGTCCCGGCCTCGACCGTGTTGCGGTCACGCAGGCGGCCGTGCGCCTCCACCACCTGGACCTGGTTCTTCTTCATCAGGCCCTGGACGCCGCGGTGCAGCTGCGCCACCACCGCGTCCCGGCGGGCTGCCACGCGCGCGAAGTCGTGCGCTACTTCCTTGGCCGTGAGGCCGAACTCCGCGCCCCGCCTGGCGACCCTGTGGTAGAGCGCCGATGACTCCAGCAGGGCCTTGGTCGGGATGCAGCCCTTGTGCAGGCAAACCCCGCCCAGCTTCTCCTGCTCGACGATCGCCGTGCGGAGGCCGAGCTGGGAGGCCCGGATCGCGGCCGTGTAGCCGCCTGTGCCCCCGCCCAGGACCACGACGTCGAATTCGTCCGCGGGCACATCTACAGGATAGGATCGCCCTCACTTCAGCGTTGATAGAGACGCGGCGATGACTCAAGCGGTGCTGGCGGTATTCGAGCGGACGGGCGGCGGCGCGGCCTGGAAGCGGCGGCTGCAGGTGGCGGCGCTGGTCTTGCTGGCCGACCTCGCCCTGGTGGTCACAGTCGGCTGGATCAACGCCGCCCGGCGCGACCCCCTGGGCGCCGACTTCGCCGCCTACTACGCGATCGCCAACATAGGCTGGCATCAGGGCTGGTCGCACCTCTACGACCTGGCCGCCCAGCAGCGCGAGTTCGACGCGCTGGGCCGCCTGCCCTGGTACCCGAGCGCTCAGACGCCGGTGCTGGCCTTCCTGGTGGCGCCCTTTACGTTCCTGCCGATCGGGGTCGCCTACCCGCTCTGGGCCGCACTGATGCTGGGCGCATTCGTCTACGGCTGGTGGCTGGCGGCCGGCGGCGGGCGGCTGTCCAGGGCGATCCAGCTGGCGGCCCCGCTCTCGCTGCTGCCGATGGCGACCGCCTTCTACGAGGGCCAGGCGGTGCTGCTGGTGGTCGCCCTGATCTGCCTCTGCTGGTGGTTGCTTCGCCGCCATCAGGAGGTGGCCGCCGGGCTGGCCCTGGCGCTGGCCACGGCCCTCAAGCCCCAGGATTGCCTGCTTCTGCCGGCGGCCCTGCTGGTGGGCGGCCGGGTGCGGCTGCTGGCGGCCTGGGCGGTCGGGTCGGCGGCGCTGCTCGGCCTCTCGCTGCTGGTGGTCGGCCCGACCGGCCTGGGCGCCTACCTGGAGCGGCTGGGCACGGCCTCGGGGTCGCCCAAACCGTGGATCGTCAACGACAGCATGACCGTGGCCGCCCTGCTGGGCCGAGGCCCGCTGGCCTGGGCGGCCCAGCTGCTGCTGGCGGCGGCGGCCCTGACGGTGGCCCGCATCCATCGCGGCCGCGGGCCCGAGATCCCGATCGTGGCCGGGATCCTGGGTTCGCTCCTGCTGAGCCCGTTCCTGCACGAGCCCGACGTGGCCGTGCTGCTGCCGGCGGCCTGGCTCTACCTGCGGACCACGCCGCCCGCCTGGCACCAGGCCGTGGTGGCGGCTGGGTGGCCCGCCGCCCAGCTGACCCTGGCCCAGAAGGGCTGGTTCCTGATCGGGCTGGAGGTCCTGCTACTGGGCGCGCTGCTCGCCCAGCCACTCAGCCGCGCTGCTCGATCGGCTTCGGAGAGCGCGCGGGAGGCCCGACGTATTCGGACTGGGGCCTGATCAGGCGGTTGTGCCCGACCTGCTCGAGCACGTGGGCGCACCAGCCCGCGACCCGGGCCACGGCGAAAGTCGGCGTGAAGAGGTCGCGGGGCAGGCCCACCGCCTGCAGCACGCCGGCCGAGTAGAACTCCACGTTGGTCGCGTTGGGGCGCTCGGGGTGCTCCTCCTCCAGGATCCGCAGCGCGTGCTCCTCGACTTCTGAGGCCAGGGCGTAGAACTTCGGGTTGAGCCGCCGCGCCATCTCCTTGAAGATCCGCGCCCGGGGGTCGTAGGTGCGGTAGACGCGGTGCCCGAATCCCATGAAGCGCACCTTGCGGGTCCGGGCCTCGCGCAGCCAGCGCTCCGCGCCGGCCGGGGTCTGGATCAGCTCCAGCTGGTCCAGGACCAGGCCCGGGGCGCCGCCGTGGGCGGGCCCGCGCAAGGCGCCCAGGGCGCCGGTCAGGGAGGAGGCGAGATCGGAGTCGGTGCTGGCGATCACGCGGGCGGTGAACGTGGACGCGTTCATGCCGTGGTCCGCCAGCAGCACCAGATAGGTGTCCAGCGCCCGCGCCAGCTCCGGCTTCGGTTCCTTGCCGTCGAACAGGTAGAGGTAGTTGGCCGCGTGGCTCAGCTCAGGCCGGGACTCCAGCCCTGGCAGCCCCCGCCGGCGGCGGTGGAACCGGGCCAGCATGACCGGCACCGCCGCGGCGTAGGCGACGGCCTGCTCCGCGTCCGGCTTGCGCAGGTGAGGCGAGCTTCCCTGGACCGAGATCGCGCTGCGAAGGACGTCCATGGGGTCGGTGTCGGCCGGCAGCGCGTCCAGGACGGCTTCGGCGGCCGGGCTCAGCCTCCGGCCCTTCGCCATCCGGGCGCTGAAGTCCCGCAGCTGGGCCCGGGTCGGCAGCTCGCCGAAGATCAGCAGGTGGGCGACCTCCTCGAAGCTCATACGCTCGGCCAGGTCGGCGATCACATAGCCTCGGTAGAGCAGGCGCCCGTTCTGCCCGTCGACCATGGAGATCGAGGTCTGGGCGGCGACGATCCCCTCCAGCCCGGGGACGAACTGCGTCACTGCCGGGCGGCGGCCTTGCCTCGATCAGCGATCGGAACCGGCTTCCGCGTAGGAGGCGGCCCCACCCACTCGGACATCGGCCGGATGATGCGCAGGTCCTTCATCGACTCCAGCACGTGGGCGCTCCAGCCCACCACCCGGGAGATCGCGAACACGCAGGTGAAGAACTCCTTGGGGATGCCCGCCCCGGCCAGCACCACGGACGACCAGTAGTCCACGTTAGTCGCGTTGGGACGCTCGGGATGCCGCTCGTGCAGCAGCCGGATGGCCGCCTCTTCGGTGACCCTCGCCGTCTCGTAGAGCCCGGGGTTGGCGCTGCGGGCAGTCTCGCGGAGGATCTTCGCGCGCGGGTCGTAGGTGCGGTAGACACGGTGGCCGAAGCCCATCAGGCGCTCGTGCCGATCGAGGGCCGCGGCCAGCCAGGGCTCCGCGTTCTGTGCGCTCCCGATCTTCTCCAGCATCTTCATGGCGCCGGTGGCCGCCCCGCCGTGGGCCGGCCCCTTGAGCGCGGCCACCGCTCCCACCAGGCACGAGCAGAGGTCGGAGCCGGTGGAGGCGACCACGCGGGCGGTGAAGGTCGAGGCGTTGAGCCCGTGGTCGGCCAGCAGCAGCAGGTACTGGTCGACCCAACGGAGCTGGTCGGTCGTGGCCTCCCTGCCCAGCATCATGTAGAGGAGGTTGGCCGCCTGGTCGAGGTCGGCGTGCGGCGCGACCGGCGGCTCGCCCTGCCGGCGGCGGTAGGCGGCGCCGACGATCGTGGGCAGGCAGGCGACGTAGCCGACCGCCTCCTCCAGGCTGGGTCGGGTCAGGTCGGGTTGGGCGCCCTGGGCCGAGAGGGCGGTGCGCAGCACGTCCATGGGGTCGGCCTCGGGGGGCAGCGCCTGCAGCGCGGCGGCGGCGGCCGGGACCAGCTCCCGCCGGCCGGCCAGGTCGGACCTGAAGGAGCGCAGCTCGGCTGCCGTCGGCAACTCTCCGTGCAGCAGCAGGAAGGCCACCTCTTCGAAGCCGCAGGAGGCGGCGAGGTCCTGGATCAGGTAGCCGCCCCGATAGATCAGGCGCCCGTTCTGGCCGTCTACTTCGCTGATCTCCGTTCGGGCGGCGAGGACGCCCTCCAGTCCGGGGCTGAACTCGGACATCCAGCTAATAGTAGGGCGGAGCCCGGTGAGGCTAAGATGGCCCCCACCCATGCTCCGGATCGGCATCTCCGGCTTCGGTCACTGGGGTCCGAACTACGCGCGCATCCTGGCCGGGCCCCTGCCCGGCGCCCGGCTGGTGGCTTGCGTCGACCGGTCAGCCGAGAAGCTGGCCCAGGTCCGCGCCCAGTACCCCGACGTCCGCATCTACTCCGACCACCGCCGCCTGATCGCCGAGGGCGACCTGGAAGCGGTGATCGTCGCCACTCCCACCTCCACGCACCGCGCCCTGGTGGAGGACTTCCTGGAGGCAGGCCTGCACGTGCTGGTCGAGAAGCCGATGGCGACCACCGCCGCCGACGCCGAGGCCATGGTCGAGCTGGCCGAGGCCCGGCAGCGGGTGCTGATGGTCGGGCACACCTTCCTCTTCAACCCGGCCGTGCGCCTGATCAAGCAGTACATCGACGACGGCCTCCTGGGCGAGGTCCTCTACCTCTACTTCCACCGCACCGGCCTGGGACCCATCCGCCAGGACGTCAACGCCCTCTGGGACCTGGCGCCGCACGACCTCTCGATGCTGCGCTACTGGCTGGGGGCGGAGCCCGTGGACCTGGTCTGCCGGGGCGAGGCTTACCTGAAGCACGCCACCGAGGACGTCGTCTTCCTGACGCTGCGCTACCCGAACAATGTGATCGCCAGCATCCACGTCAGCTGGCTGGACCCGGTCAAGGAGCGGCGGGCGACCGTGGTCGGGGACAAGAAGATGGTGGTCTTCGACGACGTGCACGCGACCGAGAAGCTGCGCGTCTACGACAAGGGCGCCAACTACCTGCCCGCGGGCGGCGAGTTCGCGGAGTTCGTGGCGGCGGTCCGCGACGGGGACATCCTGATCCCCAAGGTGTCGTCGGCGGAGCCCCTGCGCGAGCAGCTCATGCACTTCATCGACTGCGTCCGGCACGGCCGGCGCCCGCTGACCGACGGCCAGGACGGGCTGTCGGCCGTGCGCATCCTGGAGCAGGCGCAGGCGGAGCTGGAGCGGACGGCGGCGCCGGCGGTCGCCAAGTCGTGATCTACCCCAACGTCGAGATCGGAGAGGGGACGGTCGTCGAGGAGGGAGCCGTCGTCGGGCATCCCCGCCGGGGCCTGGAGGCGGGCGCCGAGCCCACCCGGATCGGCAGCCACGGCGTCATCCGCTCCGGCACCGTCATCTACGCCGGGGTCGAGATCGGCGACCGATTCCAGGCCGGGCACGGAGCGCTGATCCGGGAGAACAACCGCCTCGGCGACGACTGCAGCGTGGGGACCAGCGCCGTGCTGGAGCCGGGGAACCGCATCGGCGACCGCACGCGCATCCACTCCGGCTGCTTCCTGGAGAACGTCACCCTGGGCGCCGGCGTCTTCCTGGGCCCCCACGTCGTGTTCACCGACGACCCCCACCCGATGTGCCCCCGCTACCTGGAGTGCGTGCTGGGCGCGACGCTGGAGGACGAAGTCAGCGTCGGGGCCAACGTCACCTTCCTGCCCGGCCTCCGGATCGGGCGCGGCGCCTTGATCGGGGCCGGCAGCGTGGTCACCCGCGACGTAGAGGCGGAGACGGTGGTGGCGGGGAACCCCGCCCGGATGGTCAAGAAGGTCAGCCAGCTGGTCTGCTTCAAGGGCTACTTCGAACGGCCCTACGAATGGCGCGAGACGAGATCCCGCTCGTCGATCTAGTCCGCCAGCACTCAGACCTGAGGGCGGAGATCGACACCGCCATCAGCGGGGTGCTGGCCTCCAGCGACTTCATCCTCGGCCGCGAGGTGGAGGAGTTCGAGGCGGAGTTCGCCGCCTACTGCGAGTCGCCGCACGCGGTCGGCCTGGACAGCGGGATCTCGGCCCTCGAGCTGGGGATGCGCGCGCTCGGCATCGGTCCCGGGGACGAGGTGATCACCCCGGCCAACTCCTTCATCGCCTCCTCGTCGGCCGTCTCCTTTGTCGGCGCCACCCCGATCTGGATCGACGTCGACCCGCAGACCCACAACCTCGACCCGGCGCTGCTGGAGGCTTCGCTCACCCCGCGCACGAAGGCGGTCATGCCGGTGCACCTCTACGGCCAGCCGGCGGACATGGACCCGATCCTGGAGGTGGCCCGCCGGCACCGGCTGCTGGTGGTGGAGGACGCCTGCCAGGCTCACGGTGCCCGCTACCGCGGCCGGCGGGTGGGGACCTTCGGCGACATCGCCGCCTTCAGCTTCTACCCCGGCAAGAACCTGGGCGCGCTGGGCGACGCCGGGATGCTGACCACCCCCCACGGGGAGGTGGCGGACAAGGTGCGCATGATGCGCAACTACGGCCAGCGCCGGAAGTACGAGCACGCCTTCCTGGCCTGGAACCGGCGCCTGGACACGCTGCAGGCGGCGGTGCTGCGGCTGAAGCTGCGCCGGCTGGACGGCTGGAACGCCGCCCGCCGCCGGGTGGCCTCGCTCTACGACGAGCTGCTGGCCGGCTCGGGCCTCGAGCTGCCTTACGCCGCTCCCGACCGGGAGCACGTTTACCACCTCTACGTGGTGCAGGCGGACGGGCGCGAGAAGCTGCGTGAGCGCCTGGCCGCCCAGGGCGTGGCGACCGGCGTCCACTACCCGCTGCCGATCCATCTGCAGGAGGCCTACCGGGACGCCGGACCCGCGCAGCGGCGCGGCCCTGGCTCCTTTCCGGTCAGCGAGCGGGAGGCGGCCCGGGTGGTCTCCCTGCCCATGTTCCCGGAGCTGACCGAGGACCAGGTCCGCCGCGTCAACGCCGCAGCCCGAGCCTGATCAGCAGCACCGGCCGGAAGTAGCCCCACCAGTCGATCACGGCTCGGGCCCGGGTGTAGGTCCGCCCGCGCTCGGGGTAGGTGATGTCGACCGGGACCTCCTTCCAGCGGTAGCCGAGCAGCAGGGTCTTGGCGAAGAGGTAGGTCTCCACCTCGTAGCGGCGCAGCCAGGGCTGGTCGAGGTTGATCCGCCCGTCGTCCAGCACCCGGAGGCGGTAGGCCTGGAAGCCGCCGGTGGCGTCGGTGACCCGGCTGCCGCTGAGCAGGGAGAAGAGGAGGGTGAAGAGCTGGATCAACCAGAGCCGGTGCCAGGGCATGTTCTCGTGGTGGCCTCCGGGCAGGAAGCGCGAGCCGCGGACCAGGTCGAGGCCCTCGGCGGCCAAAGGCCGGACCAGGTCAGGCACCTGCTCGGGCTGGTGCTTGCCGTTGGCCGCCATCGGCACCGCTACCTCCAGGCCCAGCTCGCGGAGGCGCTTCAGGCCGTCGCGGATGGCGGGCCCCGGGCCCCCGCGCTGGGGCCGGTCGACCACCTCCACGCCCAGCCTGCGCACGGCCTGCGAGGTGTCGTCGGTGGAGCAGTCGTTGACGACCACCACCTTGTCCACCTCGCGCGGGACGCGGGGGAGCAGGCGCTCCAGCGTGCGGGCTTCGTTGTAGGCCGGCACCACCAACCCGACCTTGAGGCCGGCGATCAATGCGCGTGGGGGTCGGTGCCGGGGTCCATGTGGATGTCCACCCGCACGGCCGGCACCCGATGCTCGATCTCCTGCTCGACCGCCATCGCCAGCTCGTGGGCTTCCCTGAGCGAGCTCTGCGGGCGGCAGTCGATGTGCATCACCGCCACCAGCTCGCGGCCGACCCAGCGCGCGCGCACGTCGTGCACGCCGAGCACGCCGGGGACCTCCCTGGCCACCGCCTCCATCTCCGAGATCAGCCTGGGATCCACGGCGTCCATCATGCGCAGGAAGAGGTCGCGGACGGTGCCGGCCAGGATGAAGAGGATGGCCGCGGTGATCAGCAGCCCGGCGATGGGGTCCGCCAGGCGCAGGCCGAAGCCGGCGAGGCCGATCCCGGCGAAGGCGCCGGCCGACACCACGGCGTCGATCCGCGAGTGCATTCCGTCCGCCTCCAGCGCGCGCGACCGGATCCTCCTTCCGACCCGGACCTTGTACTCGCTGGCGACCAGGTTGGCGGCGACGCCGACGGCCGCCGCGGCCAGGCTCCAGGCCACGGCACGGTAGGCCTGGAAGGAGAAGAGCCGCATCACCGACTCCGCCGCCGCCACCGCTGCCGTGATCACGATCACGGTGACGATGAGGAGGGTCGCCACGTCCTCGATCCGCCCGAAGCCGGAGGGGAACCCACGCGTGGCCGGCCGGCGAGCGAGCGCGAACGAGGCCAGCAGGATGAAGGTGGTCAGCACGTCGCCCGCGTTGTGCAGCGCGTCGGCGAGGACGCCGGCCGATCCGCTGACGACCGACGCCGCAAACTCGATGGCTGCGGCGATCCCCAGGAGGACGGCGCTGACCACCACGGCCCGCACCGCCTCCGGGCTCTTGTAGGCCCCGCCGTGGTCGTGTGAGCGGATCGCCACCGCCGATATTCTGCGGAGCGCGTCCCCTCCCTAACCCGGCCCCGGCGGGCGGCTCACCGGCGCCGGACTCCCCAGAGGGGAGGGTGAAGGTGGCTAGACCATCCCCAGCTCCCACCGGGCCTCTTCGGTCATCCGCTCCGGAGTCCACGGTGGGTCGTACACCAGCTCCACGCCGGCGTCCTTGACGCCGGGCAGGGTGAGCAGGTGGTCGCGCACGTCGGTCATCACCTCGCCCGCCATCGGGCAGCCGAGCGCGGTCAGGGTCATCTTCACGTCCACCCGCTCGGGCTGGATCTTGATCTCGTAGATCAGGCCCAGGTCCACGATGTTGACCGGGATCTCGGGGTCGAAGCACTCGCGCAGGACCTCGAGCACGTCGGCGTCGGTGACCTGTGTCTGCTGGCTCATTCCTTCTCCAATGGTAAGCCGGCTTCCCGCCAGGCTTTGGTGCCGCCCCGGAAGTTGACGACGTCCTGGGTCCCCAGCGCGACCGCCATCTCGGAGGCCACCGCCGAGCGCTCGCCCACCTCGCAGACGAAGATGCTGCGGTCCCGGAACGACTGCACCTTGGGGTTGGCCAGGATCGAGCCCAGGACCACGTGGCGCGCGCCCGGCACGTGGCCCTTGCGCCACTCCCAGTCCTCCCGCACGTCGACCACCTCGTAGCCCTGGTCGATCAGCTTCCTGATCTCGTCCAGCTTGAGGTCGCGGTACGGCGTCTCCTGCGCGGTCATGACTCCTCCTCGTCGCCGGGCCAGCCCGCGATCCCGTACGCGCCCGTCTTCAGGACTTTGAGCGAGAGCAGCGCGCACTTGAGCCGGGCCGGGGAGATGTCGATCCCCAGCTGTTCCAGAACCTCATCCTTGCTGATCTTCTTCGCGTCGTCCAGCGAGATGCCCTTCAGCCGCTCCGTCAGCAGCGAGGCCGACGCCTGCGAGATGGCGCAGCCGCGGCCGTGGAAGCGCACGTCCGCGATCTGGCCGTCTCTGAGCTTGAACTCCATCGCGACCACGTCGCCGCAGAGGGGGTTCTCCTCTTCGTGGCTGATGTCCGGGTGCTCGAGGCGCCCGAAGTTCCGTGGGTTCTTGTAATGGTCGAGGATGTATTCGCGGTAGAACTGATCATCGGCGGTCATACGTCGAAGATCCTCTTGGCTTCCTGCAGGGAGCGGACCAGGCGGTCGACCTCATCCTTCAGCGTGTACACGTAGAAGGAGGCGCGAGCGGTGCCGGGGATGTCGAGGCGCGTCATCAGCGGCATCGCGCAGTGGTGGCCGGAGCGCAGGCAGACCTGGTCGCGGTCGGCGATGGTGGAGAGGTCGTGGGGGTGGATCCCCTTCAGCGTGAAGGAGATCACGCCCGCCCGCCGGCTCGGCGGCGGGCCGTAGATGGTCAGCCCTTCCACCTCGCTCAGCGCCTCGTAGGCATACTCGGTCAGCTCGCGCTCGTGGGCGCGGATCGCCTCCATGCCCAGGCCGCTGACGTAGTCGATGGCCGCGCCCAGCCCGATCGCCTCCGCGATCGCCTGCGTGCCCGCCTCGAACTTCCAGGGCAGCTCGTTGTAGGTGGTGCCCTCCAGGCGGACGGCCTTGATCATGTCGCCGCCGGCGAGGAACGGGTCCATCGCCTCCAGGAGCTCGCGGCGCCCGTAGAGGATGCCGATGCCCGTGGGGCCGCAGATCTTGTGGCCGGAGAAGGCGTAGAAGTCGCAGCCCAGCGCGCGCACGTCGACGCCCTGGTGGGGCGCGCCCTGGGCGCCGTCCACGAGCACCGTCGCGCCGGCGGCCTTGGCCGCCTTGGTCATCTCGGCCGAAGGGTTGATGGTGCCCAGGGAGTTGCTGACCTGGCCGAACGCCACCAGCTTCGGCATGCGCTCCAGCAGCGCCTGGAACTGGTCCTGGCGCAGCTCGCCGCGCTCGTCGATGTCGACGTACTCGATGCGGGCGCCCCTCTCGGCGGCCAGGATCTGCCAGGGCACGATGTTCGAGTGGTGCTCGAGGATGGTGAGGACGATCAGGTCGCCGGCCTGGATGTGCTTGCGGCCCCAGGCGTAGGCGACCAGGTTGATCGCCTCGGTGGTCCCGCGCGTGTACACGACCTCCTTGCTGGAACGCGCGTTGAGGAAGGTCTTCACCTTCTCCCGCGTCTCCTCGTAGCGGTCGGTCGCCACCTCGGCGATGTGGTAGGCGGCGCGGTGGATGTTCGAGTTGTACGTCTGGAAGTACTCGACCATCGCGTCCACCACCTGGCGCGGCCGCTGCGAGGTGTTGGCGGAGTCCAGGTAGGCGATCCCGGTCTCGAAGATGGGGAAGTCCTCGCGGACCTCCGCGGCGTCAAACCTCGATACAGACGTCGCCATCGCTAACCTCGACCCGGAAGGTCTGAGCCGGGATCACCGCCGGCAGCCCGGTCACGGCCCCGGTCTCCAGGTTGAATCGCGACCCGTGCTTCGGGCACTCCACGTCCAGGCCCCAGATCTCGCCCTCGCTGAGCGAGTAGTCCTCGTGGGTGCAGACGTCGTTGAGCGCGTAGAAGTTGCCGTCCTCGGCCCGGGCCAGGCAGAGGGTCAGGCCGCCCGCCTCAACGCGCCGGAGGGACTCTGGCGGAACCTCCTCGACCCGGGCGACGCAGTGCCTAGCCAACCCTCAGCTCCAGCTCGTGCTCCACCAGCTCCCTCGCCTGCTGGATCGGAATCCGTTCCAGCACCTGGCCGAAGAACCCCTGCACGATCATCCGCTCGGCCGCCCCGCGCGGGATGCCCCGGCTCTGCAGGTAGAAGAGATGCTCGCGGTCGACCGGTCCGACCGTGGCTCCGTGGGTGCAGCGGACGTCGTTGTTGAGGATCTCGAGCATGGGGATGGAGTCGGCCTTGGCCTGGTCGGAGAGCAGCAGGTTCCGGTTCGCCTGGTAGGCGTCCGAGCGCTGCGCGTTCTCCTCGATTCGGATCAGCCCCGCGTAGAGGCTCCGCGCGCGGTCGCGCAGCGCCCCCTTGAACAGGAGGTCGGAGGTGGTATGGCCGACGCGGTGCTCCTGCAGCGTGTGGAAGTCGAAGAACTGGTCCTGGGAGCCGAAGAAGAGGCCCTTCAGCTCGGCGGTGGCTCCGGTCCCGACCAGGCTCGCCTCCACCCTGGTCTTGGCGAAGCGCCCGCCCAGCGCCACGTTGACGATGCGGACGTGCGCGTCCCGCTCCACCCGCGCCCTCTGGTTGGCGAACTGCCAGGCGTGCCTGCCCCAGCGCTGGAGCGCCAGGTAGGCGACGTTCGCGCCCTCGCCGGCGAAGACCTCGGCCGAGCCGCTGGTCAGGGCAGGCCGGTCCAGGTCGGGGGAAAGGAACTCGTCCACGTAGTTGAAGCTGGCGCCGGGGCCCGCGATCACCAGGGTGTGGGGGAGGACGGCGGCGCCGCCGCCGCTCGACCAGAACTGGCTGACGATCGGCTTCTCCAGGCTGACGCCAGGCGGGACGTAGAGGAAGGTGCCGCCGCTGAAGAGCGCACCGTGCAGGGCCGCGAACTTGTCACGCTCCGGCCGCACGCCCGAGAAGAGGTGCTTCTCGACCAGCTCGCGGTGCTCCCTGGCCGCCTGCACCAACGGCATGAAGATCACGCCGCGGCGGGCCAGCTCGGGGTCGAGCTCCACCTGGCCCGCGATCGACCCGCGCTGACGGAGAACGCCGGCGGCGTCCTCGATGGGATCTCCTGGCGCTGCGCCGTCAGGTTCCTCGAAGGGCGCGAAAGCACCGAGGTCAAGGCCCTTCAGGTCGCTCCGCCGCCACTCCTCGTCCGTCTTCGACGGCAGCTGCATCCGCTCGTAGACTTCGAACGCCTGCCGGCGCCGGGCGCGCAGCCAGTCCGGTTCGCCGTGGAGGGAGGCGATCTCCTCCACGGCCTCCTTCGTGAACGCCATCAGCCTACGCTGCCCTCCATCTCGAGCTGGATGAGCCGGTTCAGCTCCACCGCGTACTCGAGGGGCAGCTCCTTGGTAAAGGGCTCGATGAAGCCGTTCACGATCATCGTCTCCGCCTCCGCCTGGCTGATGCCGCGGGACATCAGGTAGAAGATCTGCTCGTCCGAGACCTTGCTCACGGTTGCCTCGTGGCCGAGGGTGACCTTCTCCTCGTCGACCTCGATGTAGGGGTAGGTGTCGGAGCGCGACTTCTCGTCCAGCAGCAGCGCGTCGCATTTCACGAACGACTTGGCGTTCTCGGCGCCCGGGTAGATCTTGACCAGGCCGCGGTAGGTCGTGCGCCCGCCGCCCTTGGAGATCGACTTGGAGGTGATGGTCCCGGTCGTGTTGGGCGCGGCGTGCACCATCTTCCCGCCCGCGTCCTGGTGCTGGCCCGGGCCCGCGAAGGCGACCGACAGCACGTCGCCCTTGGCGCCGGGCTCCATCAGGTAGACGCTGGGGTACTTCATCGTGATCTGGGAGCCCAGGTTCCCGTCCACCCACTCCATGGTCGCGTCCCGGTAAGCGACCGCCCTCTTGGTGACCAGGTTGAACACGTTGGTCGACCAGTTCTGAATCGTCGTGTAGCGGCAGCGGGCATCCTTCTTGACGATGATCTCGACCACCGCCGAGTGCAGCGAATCCGTGCTGTAAATCGGCGCCGTGCAGCCCTCGATGTAGTGCACGAAGCTGCCCTCGTCGCAGATGATCAGGGTCCGCTCGAACTGGCCCATGTTCTCGGCGTTGATCCGGAAGTAGGCCTGCAGCGGGACCTCCACCTTGACGCCCTTGGGGACGTAGATGAACGAGCCGCCCGACCACACCGCGGTGTTCAGCGCCGCGAACTTGTTGTCAGCCGGCGGGATGACCGTGCCGAAGTATTCCTTGAACAGGTCGGGGTGCTCGCGCAGCGCCGAGTCGGTGTCCAGGAAGATGACTCCCTTGGCCGACAGCTCCTTCTGCAGCGAGTGA
>DATGVT010000327.1:0-10137 GCA_035300005.1 Candidatus Acidiferrales bacterium | reverse complement strand
CGTGGGCACGCGGCCGCGGGTGGGCCCTCTGGAAGGCGATGAACACGCTCGCCCGCGCTCCAAAGGCCGGCCGCCAGCCCGTCGCGCAGGCCCGCGTCGTCCATGACGTTCTCGATGAGCACGATTCCCAGGCCTAGCGGCCCTTCAGGCCGGCTTCCGCTTCCCCGTGAAGGCGGCGATCCCATCCTCCGCGAGAGGGCGTAACCCGCGTCCCCTCCCTACCCTCCCCGCAAACGGGGAGGGACGAGAGAGCCAGCGGCCCTTCCAGGCCGGCCTCCGCTTCTCCGTGAAGGCGGCGATCCCCTCCTCCTCGAGAGGGCGTAACCCGCGGCCCCTCCCTACCCTCCCCGCAACGGGGAGGGACGAGGGGGGAGGGCGTAACCGGCGTCCCCTCCCTACCCTCCCCGCAAACGGGGAGGGACGAGAGAGCCAGCGTCCCCTCCCTGCCCTCCCCAACGGGGGAGGGTTAGCGGCCCTTCCAGGCCGGCTTTCGCTTCTCTGTGAAGGCGGCGATCCCCTCCTGCGCGTCCTCGGAGACGAAGATGCGGGCGATCGCCTCCCGCTCCAGCGCCAGGCCCAGGTCGAGCGGCGCGCCGTAGCCGAGCGTGGCGACCACCTTCGCCCGCCCGATCGCCTCCGCGGGGCCGGCCGCCACCTTCGCCGCGTACGCGACCGCTCCCTCCCGGCAGGCCCGGGCGTCCGGGAAGAGGCGGTCCACCACACCCAGCTCCCTGGCTTCAGTGGGGCCGAAGGTGGTGCCGTTGGCGATCATGTCGATCCCGCGCGCCAAGCCGACGATCCGGGGCAGCCGCTGGGTGCCCCCGGTTCCCGGGAAGAGACCCAGGTTGGTCTCCACCAGCCCCAACTGGTAGGCGCCCTCGGCCGCGAAGCGGAGGTCGCAGGCCAGCGCCAGCTCCAGGCCGCCGCCCAGCGCGTGCCCGCCGATGGCCGCGATGACGACCATGGGCGTGTTCTCCAGCTTGCGGAAGACCTCGTGGCCCAGGATGCAGGTCATCGCCCTCCGGTTGGCGGACCCCGCCTGAAAGGCCTTGACGTCGGCGCCGGCGCAGAAGAACTTTTCGGAGGAGCTGGCCACCACGACCGCCCTGATCTCGTCGTCAATCCGGGCGTCGTCGATCGCCGAACCCAGCTCGCGCAGGAAGTCGTAGTCGTAGCTGTTGGCGGGCGGCCGGTCGAGCACGATCACGCCGACGGATCCTTCCTTCTCCAGCCTCACCGCCATGCCACCACCTCCGCAGTCCTCAGAGCCGGGTCCAGATAATTATTCGTGTACCGAGTTCGCCGGATTCCGCAGGGGGTGTTCCCATGGCGACCATGATCATCGAGGGGGAGCGGGCCAAGGCCGCCTCCGGCGAGACCTATGAGATCCGAAACCCGGCCAGCGGGGAGCTGGTCGACGAGGTCCCCAAGGGCGGGCCCGTGGACGTCGACCGCGCGGCCAGGGCCGCTCTCAAGGCTTTCGAGACCTGGTCGAAGCTGACCGCCGCCAAGCGGCGCGAGATCCTGCACAAGGCGGCGGCCCACATGCTCTCGAAGGTGGACGAGATCGCCCCCCTCCTGACCAAGGAGCAGGGCAAGACCATCCTGGAGTCCAGGATCGAGGCCCAGCGCTTCGGCGAGAACATCGCCTGGTTCGCCGACCTGGCGGACAAGATCCACGGCGAGCACGTCACGCTGCCCGACCTCACCACCTACGGGCTCGTGCTGCGGCGGCCGATCGGGGTCTGCGGCGCCATCGTGCCCTGGAACTTCCCGCTCACCCTGGCCGCCAACAAGGTCGCCCCCGCGATCGCGGCCGGCAACACGGTCGTTCTCAAGCCCTCCAGCACCACGCCGCTGGCGACCCTGGCCTGCGTCGAGGCGCTGATCGAGGGTGGGCTGCCCGAGGGCGTGGTCAACGTGGTGCTCGGCCAGGCGACCGGGGAGGCCATCGTCACCCATCCCCTGATCCGCAAGGTCGCTCTGACCGGATCCACCCCCACCGGCAAGCGCGTCATGGCGCTGGCGGCCGCTAACCTGAAGAAGCTCACGCTGGAGCTGGGGGGAAGCGACCCCTGCATCGTCCTCGACGACGCCGACCTGGAGGCGGCCGCCCGGGCGATCTCGGTCGGGCGCTTCTTCAACTGCGGCCAGGCCTGCCTCGCCATCAAGCGCCTGTACGTTCAGGAAGGCGCCTACGACGAGCTGCTGGAGAAGCTGGTGGCACGGGCCTCCAAGCTCAAGGTGGGCGACGGCCTGGACCCCGCCAGCCGCATGGGCCCGATGCACACCGAGACCCAGCGGGCCGAGGTGGAGGCGCAGGTCGAGGAGGCCGTGAAGCGGGGCGCCCGGTTCGCCTACGGCGGCGGCCGGCCCCAGGGAGCCGGGCAGGCCGGCAACTTCCTGAACCCGGCCATCCTGGTGGACGTCCCCGACGACGCCCGCATGTGGAAGGAGGAGGTCTTCGGGCCCGCGCTGCCGGTGCGGCGGATCAAGGACCTGGACGAGGGGCTCAAGCTCGCCAACAGCACCAGCTTCGGCCTGGGCTCTTCGATCTGGACCTCGAGCATGGCCGCGGCGCAGCGGGGGGTCAGCGAGCTGGAAGCCGGCTACACCTGGGTCAACGCGCTCCAGATCGCCCACGACGAGCTGCCCTTCGGGGGCACCAAGGAGTCGGGCTTCGGCAAGGAGCACGGCCTGGAGGCCTTCTACCAGTACACGGAGCAGAAGTCGGTCGTGTACGGGGGGCTCTGAGCGGCTAGAGCTCGTCCCCTCCCTACCCTCCCCGCGAGCGGGGAGGGACGAAGGTAATCTAGCGGCCTTGCCCGGATACCGGCCGGCCGCGGCCCTGCTGACGCTCTGCCTGCTGCTGGCCGGCTGCCAGGGCTCGGGCGGCGCCCGGCCGACCCCCAGCATCCACGTCCAGGGCTCAGGGGTGAAGTGCGACGGCGACGATCACGGCTTCGAGGACGCCCAGCTCGGTTGGAGCTTTTGCTACCCGGCCACCTGGCGCTTCCTGGAGCGCGTCCAGCGGAGCGACTCCCCGCCCGGCACCGACGTCGCCCTCAACATCACCGACGTCTCCACCGGTCCCGACTCCGGCAAGTTCGCCTTCCTGATCATCGGGACCTACGACCGGGGCTCGAGCTCGACCCTCAAGGACTGGCTGGCCGTCAACCTGCGCATCCAGCCGCAGCTGGAGCCCATCGCCTGGGGCAACGCCCAGGAGGCGGTGAGGATCTCGGGCCAGAGCAAGCGCTTCGCGCTCACCCAGCACCACGTCGTCGAGCTGGACCCGCGCTCGGGCGCCGGCAACCTGGACCTGGAGGCGGCCCTCGCCCCCCGGCTCAGAACCTGGAAGTTCATCTACTGAATAGAGAAGGGGGCAGCCCAGCTGCCCGCAGCCTAGGGGTCCTTTCTAGTCCGGGCGCTTGAACATGGACGGCATCTTGATCGCCAGCCCCATGTCTCCCTTGATCTTCAGCTTGCCCTGCATGAAGGCGGCGGTCCCGTCGAGCTGGCCGAGCGAGATCTTGACGTAGTCCTTGGCGTCTGCGATCAGGGTGAGGGTCGGGCTCTCCGCCTCCCCCTTGCCGGACTCGGCCTTGCCATCGTGGATCTTCACCCACCACTTGCCGCCCTGGTCGCCGGAGAGATCGAACTGGATGGTCGCGTTCGTGCTGCCTGCCTTCTCGGGAATCAGGGCCTCGGGCATTCGCTCGATGACCATGTCAGGTGTGACCTGATCCGGGTTCAGCTGCTCAGTCAACTCATTCCTCCTGCCTGCTGACGCCTTGCAGCATCTATCCACGCCATCTTAGCCGGGTAAGCCAGAATCTCGAACGTGACGAACGAGGCGGAGCCGACCGAGGTCGCCGAAGGCGTCTTCGAGCTGCGGCTGCCGATCCCCTTCGAGGACGGCCGCGTCAACACCTACCTCTTCGCCGACGGCGGCCACGTCGACCTGCTCGACTGCGGCATGAACTCGGGTGATTCGATCGCCGCCATCCGGGCCGCGGTCAAGCGCGTCGGCGGCCGCGGCGGGCGGCTTCGGCGCCTGCTGGTCACCCACATCCACCCCGACCACTACGGCGCCGCGGGGGTCCTGGCCGGGGACGGCGCCGAGCTCTACCTCCACCGGCTGGAGGTTCCGCTCGTGCACCCCCGCTACCTGGAGCTGGAGCACCTGGTGGCGGAGGTGCACCACCACCTCCTGATCCACGGCCTGCCCGAGCCGGAGGCCGAGGTGCTGAGCAACTCCCAGCGGGCGCTGCGCGACTTCGTGACTCCGGCCGACCCCGCCGTGCAGCTGGACGGCGCGGAGACGATCGAGATGGGCCGGCGCCGGCTGCGGGTGGAGTGGACGCCGGGTCACTCGCCGGGGCACGTCTGCCTGCACGACCCCGCCGACCGGCTCCTCTTCGCCGGCGACCAGATCCTCCCCGACGTCAGCCCCAACATCGGCCTCCACCCGCAGAGCACCCCCAACCCGCTGGACGAGTACCTGGAATCACTGCACAGGCTGGCCGCGCTGCGGCCGCGGCTGGTCCTGCCCGCCCACGGACGGCCGTTCACCGACCCGGTCCGGCGCGTGCAGTCCCTGAGCCGCCACCACCGGCGGCGCAAGGACCGCATCGTCGAGATCGTGGGCGAGGGCGAGGCGACCGGCTGGGAGGTGGCGGTGCAGCTGTGGGGGGTCCGCGAGCAGCTCTATGAGAAGCGGCTTGCCCTGCAGGAGGCGCTGGCCCACCTCCAGTCGCTGGCGGTCCAGGGGCGGCTGGAGAAGCACGCCTCGCCGCGCGCCGTGACCTGGCGCCGACCCGTTGCTAGCCGGAGGGCAGTGAAAGATTGAAGAGCTGGGCCGGGTAGCAGCCGACCCCGACCGTCCCCGGCCCCGCGTGCGCGCCGACCACCGGGCCCAGGGGCTGGATCATCAGCACCCGGGCGGCGTCCTTCAGGCCGGCCGCCAGCTGCCGGGCGCTGTCCTCGGCGGCCGAGTGGCCGACGATGGCGCAGATCCCCTGGCCGCCGTCGACGCCGCGGGCCAGCTCGCCCACGCGCCGCAGCGCCCGCTCGAAGGTCCTGACCCGCTCCAGCGGGGCGACCTCCCCGTCGGAGATCGCCAGAACCGGCTTGACCTGCAGCACCGAACCCAGCAGCGCGCTGGCGCGACCGATCCGGCCGCCGCGGCGCAGGAACTCCAGGGTGCCGAGCGAGAAGTACGTCTTGAGGCCGGAGCGCACCCTTTCCACCGCCTCCAGCACCTGGGCCGGCGCCGCTCCCTGCTCGGCGACCTGGGCCGCGACCAGAGCCAGCAGCCCGAGCGGCATGGAGACGACCTCGGTGTCCACGACCTGGATCCGGCCGCCGTCCGCCAGCTCGGCGCCCTGGACGGCGGACGCGTAGGTGCCGCTGAGCTTGCTCGAGATGTGCAGCGAGACCACGGCCTGGTGGTCCTGGAGCAGCTTCTGGTACACCTCCGCGAAGCGCCCCGCGGAAGGCTGCGAGGTGGTCGGGTGCTGGCTGGCCGAGGGCAGCCGGGCGTAGAAGTCCTCGGGGGTGATCTCCACCCCGTCGAGGTAGCTGCGGCCGTCGAAGTTGAGGGTCAGGGGCACCGAGGTGATGCCGCGCCGGCGGGCGAGCTCCGGCGGCAGGTCGGCCGTGGAGTCGGTGACGACGGCGACCCGGCGCGCCGTCACTGCAGGGCCGCGCGGTGGCGGGGCAGGCTGCGGGCGGCGTCGACCAGCGCCGCCAGGCGGGCGTCAGCGTCGCGGCCCGTGCGCTGCAGGGCCAGGCTGAAGCTCGTCCCGGCCGCCCCCAGGCGCGCCGCCGGAGCCGAGCCGCCCAGGCGGGCCAGCGCGCTGCCGACGCCCATCGCGGTTACCGCCTGGAGCTTGCCCGCCGAGCTGCCTCCACCCTCCAGCACCGTGCGGGCGGCGTCCGCGGTGTGGCGGCCCGCCGCCTCCAGTCGGCTGAGCCAGAAGCCGAGCTGGTAGGCGAGGTCGGCCCGGGCGCCGCCCAGGTACTCGCGGGCGGCGGCCGCCTCGTCCGCGATGCTCGCGAAGTGCTCGAAGACCGCGCGCAGCCGGCCCTGGGTCTCCTCCGGCGGCGCCGCGGCGCGGGCGCTGGGCCGGAAAAGGATCCGAGAGCGACCTCCCGGCCGCCCCCGGCGCGTGGCGTAGGTGCGGGCGACGAGTCCCATCTGCTCCAGCTCGCGCAGCAGGCCGTAGGCCGTCCAGGCCGAGATGCGCATCCGCGCGCCGACCAGCGAGTAGTGCACGGAGGAACCGGCCTGCTCGCACAGCCGCTGCAGCATGGCCAGGGTCTCCAGCCGGCGCGGAGTGAGGGCGAACGCCATCCCAAAAAGCCCCAAGAACCGACCCGAATAATAGTTGGCCGGACCCCCGATCAGGGCAGGGACGCGGGCGGCCGCTCCTGCGCCGGCTCGCCCGCCTTGCGGGGAAAGAACCGCCGCTCGATGGGCCGGATCAGGACCAGCGTCAAGAGCACGATCAGGGCGCAGACGACCCCGGTCGTGTAGTAGCCGAAGCCGACCGCCATGCCGATCGACGCCACCACCCAGATCGAGGCGGCGGTGGTGAGCCCGATGATGCTGGTGCCCAGCCGGAGGATGGCGCCGGCGCCCAGGAAGCCGATGCCGGTGACCACCTGGGCGGCGACGCGGGTCGGGTCCTGGCCGCCGGGCACCAGCTTCTGGCCCAGGGCGGTGAAGAGGCAGGCGCCGAGGGCGACCATCGCCATCGTGCGCACGCCGGCCGGGTGGTGCGTGTACTCGCGTTCCAGCCCGACCAGGATGCCGAGCACCATCGCCAGCAGAAGCTTGATGGCGAGCTCGCCGTCGGTGGGCGTCACGGCGCGGAGTTTAGGAGTTTAACGGGAGATTACTAGGGTCCTGTCCCAGAAGTTCCTTGCATCTTCGTCGGCCTGGACGGCCGGGTGCCGTCGGCACTGAAGCCTGCGTTAAGGGGCCCGGCGCCGCTTCGTCATGCATCAGCCGATGCACTCCTCGCCGCGCCACCCTTGCCTTGGCTCCGGCCGCCCATGCCGCGAATATGCTGCGGACCTCTGGAACAGGCCCCTAGCTGCTGCTCGGTTTCTTGCCGGTTCCGGGCTCGTCGGGGAGGTCCGGCAGGTCGAGGCTGTTGACGAGGTCGCGGAAGACCGCCAGCCGGTCCTCGTCGACCTTCGTCTCCGCCGACTCCTCCTCCTTCTCGGGGATGACCCCGGCCTGGTCGAAGACGTCGCGGTGGACGAAGATCGGGCACTCCAGCCGGACGGCGAGGGCGATGGCGTCGCTGGGGCGGGCGTCGACGTCGACCTCGCGGCCGTCCTGCTTCATGAACAGGCGCGCGTAGAAGACCTGGTCGGAAAGGCTGGTGACCACGATCCGGCGCAGGTTGATCCGCAGCTCGCCCAGGGTGGCGGCCATCAGGTCGTGTGTGATGGGCCGCTCGGGGTTGATGCCCGTGATCTTGAGGGCGATCGCGTTGGCCTCGGAGGGCCCGATCCAGATCGGAAGGTAGCGGTCGGCTTCCTTCTCTTTGAGGATCACCACGTGCTGGCCGGTCGGCATGTGGACCCTGATGCTGTCTACGGAGACTTCGATCAGATCGTCGGCCACTCACCGGATTCTACAGCCGAGCCTGAAAGGCTCAACCGAGGAGGGAGCGAAGCAGCCCCTGGGTGGCGGCGTCGAGGTCCGGGCGCAAAGAGTAGTGGGCCCAGAGGCCCCGCCGCCGGAACCCGACCAGGCCCGCCCGGCGCAGCCGTGCCATGTGGTGGGAGACCGTGGGCTGGCTGAGGCCGAGGGCGGCCGTGAAGTCGCAGATGCAGACCGGCTCGGAGGCGGCCCAGAGCGCGGCCAGGATCTGCAGGCGGGCGGGGTCGGCGATCGCCTTCAGCACCCGCACCGAACGCTCCAGCCGCCGGGGCTCCACCGGCACCGCCGGGGGGCAGCAGACACCACGCTGGCGGACGGGCAGGACCGCGGCCACTGCCGCCATCCTAAGGCAATTCATTGACACATATCAATGCATTCTCTAGGCTGGGCTCATGAGCAGAGTCCAGGAGGCAGTCGGGCGGCGGTATCGGGAGGCGGCGCTGCAGATGCTCGAGGGTCCGGGTTCACGCTGTTGCGACGCGTGCGGGTGTGATTGCGGAGCGCGGGGGGGAGCGGCGGGGGAAGGGCTCCGCCCGGCCGCCGCGAAGGGGGGCTCTCTCCCCTTGACGGCCTACGCCGAGCTGGGCCTGGCCAATCCGGTCAGCCTGGGCTGCGGCAACCCGACCCTGCTGGCCGACCTCAAGCCCGGTGAGGTGGTCCTGGACCTCGGCTCCGGCGGCGGCCTTGACGTCTTGCTTTCGGCTCGCCGGGTGGCCCCCGGTGGCTATGCCTACGGCGTGGACATGACCGAAGAGATGCTGGCGGTCGCCCACCGCCGGCAGGCGGAGGCGAAGGTGGCCAACGCCACCTTCCTGAAGGGCGCCATCGAGGCGGTGCCGCTGCCCGACGCCAGCGTGGACGCCGTCATCTCCAACTGCGTCATCAACCTGGCCGCCGACAAGGGGGCGGTGCTGCGAGAGGCCTTCCGCCTGCTGCGACCGGGCGGCCGGCTGGCGGTGGCGGACATGGTGGAGACCCGGCCGCTGGCACCCGTGGTCAAGCGGGCGCTGGACGCCTGGGCCGGGTGCGTGGCGGGCACCATCCCGGTCGCGGAGTACCGGTCGCTGCTGGAGGCGGCCGGGTTCGCTGAGGTCGCGATTGACGTCCTCTCGGGGCAGCCGGTCGCCAGCGCTCACATCAAGGCGAGGAAGCCCGCCTAGACAAAGCACCCTCCGCGTCCCCTCCCTACCCTCCCCGCAAGCGGGGAGGGTGAAAAGGGGAAAATCGAGTCGTGGCCAGAGGCTCCAGGCGGGGTCGCATCGTGCTCATCGACGCCCACAGCCTGATCTACCGCGCCTTCTTCGCCCTGCCTCCGATGAGCACCAGCGGAGGCGAGGTGACGAATGCCGTCTACGGCTTCACCTCCATGCTGGCGATCGTCCTTGCCAGCCGCCCCGAGTTCGCCGCCGCGGCCTTCGACCTGGGCGGGCCGACCGTGCGCTCGGAGGAGTACGCGGAGTACAAGGCCGGCCGGCGGGCGATGCCCGACGATCTGCGGCCTCAGATCCAGAAGGTGCGCGACGTGCTGGAGGCCTTCACCATCCCCGTCTACGGCGTGCCGGGCTGGGAGGCCGACGACGTCATCGGCAGCTTTGCCCGGCAGGCCGAGGAGATGGGCCTGCAGGTCACCATCGTCAGCGGCGACCTGGACTGCCTGCAGCTGGTCACCGACTCGGTCGGAGCTCTGGTGCCCCGGCGGGGGATCACCGACACCTTCGAGTACCACCCCGACCAGGTCAGGCAGCGCTACGGTTTCGAGCCGCGCCAGCTGATCGACTACAAGGCGCTGCGCGGGGACACCTCCGACAACATCCCCGGCGTGCCCGGGGTGGGGGACAAGACAGCCGCCAAGCTGGTCGCCGACTTCGGCTCCATCGAGAGCCTGCTGGAGCGGGTGGAGGAGCTGCCGGCGGGCCGCCTCAAGGAGTCGCTGAAGGCGAACGCGGACAGGGTCCGGCTGGGCAAGAAGCTGGTCACCATCGCCACCGACCTGGAGGTCGAGCTGGAGCTCGACCGCTCGCGCTGGACCCGCTACGACTACGACCGGGTCCGCGACGTCTTCGACCGCCTGGAGTTTCGCCAGCTCCTGAGCCGGTTTCCGCCGCCCGACCAGGTGCCGGTCCAGCCGGCGCTGGCCTTCGAGCCCGCGCCGCCCTCCGGCGGCGTCGGCCTGGTGGAGGACCTCGCCCCCCTCCGGAGCCGGCTCCAGGCGGCCAGCCAGGTCGGCGTCTTCGGCGTCTGGGACGGCCCGGCGCGGACGGCGCCCCTGGTCGGGCTGGGCCTGGCGGTGGGCGGGGACGGCGAAACCGAGGCCTTCTACGTGCCCGGCGAGCTGGGGGCCGGCCTGGCGCCCGAGCTGGGCCGGCTGCCGCTGCTCGGCCACGACGTCAAGGAAGCCGACCTGGGCCTGCGGGCGCTGCGGGCGGGCAGTTACGAGTGGGCCTTCAGCACCTTCC
>DATGVT010000326.1:0-7095 GCA_035300005.1 Candidatus Acidiferrales bacterium | reverse complement strand
CCCCCCGCCGCCGCCCAAGCCGCGCAACTAGCCCGGGCCGATGGCCGGCGGCGTCGCCCTCCCCGACCTGCTGGCCCTCCTGATCCCGATCCCGGTGGCCGTGCTGGCCAACCTGGCGGTGGGCCGCAGCTGGGCCGTGGCCGCGGTCAGGGGCTTGATCGCGGGTCCGGCGGCGGCCGTGATCCTGCTCGGCCTCCTGGACCTGTCACCTCTGGGGGCCACCATCAACAACGGCCTGGGGCTCGGCCTCGGAACCCTGGCGACCGGTCTGCTCACCCTCCTGCTTCTCTGGCGCCAGGTCCGCCGGCGGCTGGCTGCCGTCATCCCGATCGAGCCCGACCATCCCGTCCACGTCCTGGCCCTCACCCTCGCCTGCCTCCTGTTGGGCGTGCAGCTTTCGCAGCAGCTTTTCTCGGATGTGTTGGGGCACGAGGCGACCTCCGGCCAGCCCCTGACGCCGGCCGACGTCGTCCTCCAGGAGGTTCCCTTCCTCCTGCTCGCCTTCGCCGGGGTCGGGATCCTGGTCCGCCGGGGGCCGAGAGAGTCGCTGGCCCGTTTGGGGCTGGTCCGGCCCGGCGTCTGGCAGGTCCTGATCGGGCTGGCGGCGGCGGCGGCCTTCTTCGCGTTTGGCTTCGGCATGGACCAGCTCAGCCAGCGGTTGACTCCGGACCTGGCTCACCGCGTGGAGGCGGCCAACTCCCGGCTCTTCGGCGGGCTCGCCTATCCCCTGGGCATGGCGACCATCGCGGTGGCGCCCGGCCTTTGCGAGGAGGGGCTCTTTCGCGGCGCCCTGCAGCCGAGGCTCGGCCTCGGCCTGACCTCGCTGCTGTTCACCGCCTTCCACACGCAGTACGGACTCTCCCTGGACACCGTCACCGTCCTCCTGCTGGCGCTCGGCCTCGGCCTGATCCGGCGGCTGACCAACACCACCACCGCCGTCCTCACCCATGTCGGGTTCAACGGGATCCAGGCCGTCGGCATCGGGACTCTGCTCGGCTGGCAGCTGATGGTGGAGTCCGCCGCGGTTCTGGCCGTCTTCGCGCTGGTCGCGTCCCGCTCGCGGCCACGGCTGGCGGGCTCCTCTTAACAGCCAGACTGGGCAGGCCGCGTCCCCGGCGCTAGAATCGCGCCAGTGTGATGGCCCCAGATCTAGTCCCAGCCGCCGAGGCCGACCACAACATGTTGCCTGCGTCGCCTCGAATCGTCGCGATCGCGAACCAGAAGGGCGGGGTGGGCAAGACGACGACGGCGACCAACCTGGGTTCCGCCCTGGCCGACCTCGGCCATCCCGTGCTTCTGATCGACCTCGACCCGCAGGCCAACACGACCAGCGGCCTCGGCCTCGACCCCAAGCGTCAGCGGCTCACCGTCTACGACCTGCTGGCCGGCGACGCCGCCGTCGACGACATCGCCCGGCCGACGCCGGTCGGTGGCCTCCACCTGGTGCCGGCCAGCCTGGAGCTGGCGGGAGCCGAGATCGAGCTCGCGACCCTGCCCGAACGCGAGCTCCGACTGCGCCAGGGCCTGGGTCAGCTGCGGGGTGGCTACCGATACGTCCTGATCGATTGCCCACCCTCGCTGGGCCTGCTCACCCTGAACGCCCTGGTGGCGGCACACGAGATGCTGATCCCGACCCAGTGCGAGTACTTCGCGCTCGAGGGGCTCAGCCATCTGCTGCGCACGCATCAGCTGATCCGGAGCCGGCTCAACCCCGACCTTCGGATCGGCGGCATCGTGATGACCCAGTTCGACCCTCGCACCACGCTCGCCTGGGACGTCCTGGAGGAGGTCAGGCGGGTGTACTCGGAATACGTCCTGCACACGCTGATCCCCCGCAACGTGCGGATCAGCGAGGCCCCCAGCCACGGCGTGCCCGTGACCGTGCACGACCCCAACTGCCGGGGTGCGGTGGCCTACCGGCAGCTCGCCGAGGAGGTGCTCGCAAGATGAGCTCGGTCAAATCCCGCGGCCTCGGCCGCGGCCTCGAGGCCCTCATCCCCCAGCTGGGGCGGGACGGCAAGCTGCCCGAGATGGTGCCGGTGGACCTGATCCGCCCTTCCTCCCTCCAGGTGCGGGCGCACTTCGACACCGAGAAGCTGCGCGAGCTGGCCGACTCCATCCGCGCCCAGGGCGTCATCCAGCCGGTGCTGCTCCGGAAGGTGGATGGGGGCTACGAGCTGATCGCCGGAGAGCGCCGCTGGCGGGCGGCGCGGATCGCCGGCCTCAGCCAGATCCCCGCGCTGGTGCACCACGACACCGAGCCCGAGACCCAGCTGGTGCTGGGCTTGATCGAGAACCTGCAGCGCTCCGACCTGGATGCGATCGAGGAAGCCCGAGGGTTGAAGCTCCTGACCGAGGAGTACGGCCTGACCCACGAGGAGGCCGCCCTGCGGATCGGCAAGAGCCGGATCGCCGTGACGCAGTCACTGCGGCTTCTGCAAGCCACGCCGGTGGTGCGCAGCGCGGTCGTCTCCGGTTCCATCAGCGCCGGCCACGCGCGAGCGCTGGTCGCCCTCGCGACCGATGAGGCCCAGGACCACGGCCTCAAGGTCGTGCTCTCGCGCCGCCTGTCGGTGCGCCAGACAGAGAGCTGGGTGCGCGGCTACCAGCAGCCGCGCGTGCGCCGGCGGCTGGGCGCTGCCGAACTGGGCCGCCTTCGCCTGGAGATGGAGGCCGCCCTGGGCGTGGCGGTTAGCATTAGCGGCGGCTTGAGCCGCGGGCGGCTGACGCTTCAGTACAACAGTCGGCAGGAGCTACAGGCACTCTTTGACCGGCTGACCGGCTGATCGCTGTTACAGCTTCACATCGGCTCCGATCCGCCGCCTGCCGGTGCGCGCGGACGGCGGAGCCCCCGAGGCATGGAAAGGCCGAAGTCGGTACTCAGCGAGCTGGTCGAGGTGGGGGTGCTTGCGCTCGCCCTCTATCTCGCCATCAGCTTCGCCGTCCAGAACGTCCACGTGATCGGCACCTCGATGGTGCCCACCCTCGAGGACGGGGACTACCTGATCGCGACCAAGCTGGAGTACCGGTTCGGATCCCCCGAGCGCGGCGACATCATCATCATGCGCGACCCCTACGACCCCTCGAAGGACTTCATCAAGCGTGTCATCGCGCTGCCTGAAGAACGCCTGCTGATCCGTGACGGCACGGTTTTCATCGACGGCCGCCGGCTGGAGGAGCCGTACCTGCCCACCAGCCCGGCCTGGACCAACAACGCCAACTGGCCTGGCAGCGGGGCTCCCGCCGCCCTGATCCCGGCCAACTCCTACTTCGTGATGGGGGACAACCGCAACGTCTCCAGCGACTCTCGGTCTTTCAGCTGGGTGGGCCGGGAGAAGATCGAGGCGCGCGCCCACCTTCGCATCTGGCCCCCGAATACGGCCCGGCTGGTCGACTCCCGGCCACGCCTGGAGGCAGCCTCGTCCTCCTGAAGTGGCTGGGTCGCGAGCACCCAATCCTATAATCGGGGCATCCCGCGGCTGGCCGCCCTCACACGCTCCGTCGCCCGCGACCTGCTCGAGGTCGTGGTCCTGGCCGCCGGCCTCTACCTGGTCGCCACCACCTCCGTCCAGGCCGTGCACGTGGTCGGCTCCTCCATGTATCCGACCCTCGACAGCGGTGACCTTTTGATCGCCTCCAAGATCGACTACCGGCTCCACCCGCCCGAGCGCGGCGACATCGTAATCCTGAAAGACCCGATGGACTCCAGCCGCGACTTCATCAAGCGCGTGATCGGCCTGCCCGGGGACAGAGTGCTGATCAGGACCGGGCGGGTCCTGATCAACGGAGTGCCGCTGGACGAGCCCTACCTCGCCCCCGGCTGGCGAGGCACCTGGCAGACGACGGAGGCTCCTGAGGGCAGCGTGGTGCCGCCCAACAACTACTTCGTCCTCGGCGACAACCGTGACCACTCCAGCGACTCGCGGCTCTTCGGCTGGGTGAGCCGGGACCAGATCGACGGCAAGGCGATCGCCCGCTTCTGGCCGGCCCAGAAAGCGGAAGTGCTGAGCCTGAAGCCCACCTTCGCCAAGGAGCCCTGAACCCGGGGCGCCGCCCTCCTGGCCTAGGCTCCGATGGTCCCAGAAAAGCCAGCGTCGGATTCATAAGGACCGACCACCGCCAGCTGGATCGCAGACTTTAGAACCCGTCCGGCCACCCGTTGAATGTCCTCCGGCCGGACCGCGTCGACCAGGGCCACCACCTCTTCTACGGAGCGGATCCGCCCGGTCAGGAGCAGCTGCTGCGTCAGCCAGCTGGCCACCGCGTTGGTGCTTTCCAGACCCAGCCGCAGACGGCCCTTGGTGAACTCCTTGGCCTTGTTCAGCTCGATGTCGGCAACAGGTGAGTCAGCCAGCTTGTGGAGCTCGGCGACCACTGCCTCGACGGCGTCATGGGCCTTTTTGGGATCCACGCCCAAGTAGACGGCGAAGTAGCCGACGTCGTGGTGCTTGCTGGTGTAGCTGTGAACGTCGTAGGCCAGGCTTCGCCGCTCCCTGATCTCCAGGAAAAGGCGCGAGCTCATGCCCTCGCCGAGGATGGTGTTGACCAGGTCGAGCGTGTAGCGGTCGGGGTCGAGATAAGAGACTCCGCGGGTGCCGAGGCAGATGTGAGCCTGCTCCGTCTTCCGGTACTCGACCTGAACCCCGGGGCCGGCCAGCGGCGGGGGGGATCCGGGCCGCGCCAGCCCGTTCGGCTGCTCCGGCAGCCGAAGGTGCGACCGCACCAGGTCGACGGTGTGTCCGGGGTCGAGGTCTCCGGCCACGCCCACCACCAGGTTGGGCCCGCGGTAGTGCGAGTGGATGTAGGCGACCAGGTCGTCACGGCTCATGGAGCGGATGGAGTCCTGGGTGCCGACGATGTCGCGGCCAAGGGGATGCCGGGGCCACATCAACCGCTCGAAGATGCTGTGCACGTAGTCCTGCGGTTGGTCGTGGTACATCTTCAGCTCCTGCAGGATCACCAGCCGCTCGCGGTCGATGTCGTCGGGGACGAGCCGGGAGTCGGTCACGATGTCGAAGAGGACGTCCAGTGCCAGCTCCAGGCGCTCGCTCGGCACCCGGGTCCAGTAGACCGTCAATTCCTTGTCGGTGGAGGCGTTCATCACCCCACCGACGCCCTCTATAGCCTCGGCTATCTCTTTGGCCGTGGGACGCTTGCCGGTGCCCTTGAAGAAAAGGTGCTCGATGAAGTGCGAGACTCCGCTAACGCGGTCGTCTTCGTAGCGGGAGCCGACCCCGAACATCAGCACCATGCTGACCGAAGATCGGTCTGGCATCGGCGCCGTCAGGAGGCGCGTCCCGCCGGCCAGCGTGACCAGCTGATGGGGAGTGTCCAACCTCATCCTGAGGGCAGTATAGCCAGCCGTGGTGATGCCCCCCTCCGGCTTGGGGACGGCGATGTTACACGTGTAACAACGGGCCCCCAGCGGCGGGCCGCCGCCTGCCGGTCAGGGCTCCGTAAGCACCCCCAACGCGGCGTACAGCAGCATCGCGACATGGTCGGCGGGCATGCCGTCGTGGACCGCGTCAAGCGCCTCCAGCAGGTATGCGCGGACACGCCGGCGCGGCGGGCTCGCGCCCTCGATCTCGTCCAGGCAGGCGCGGATCGAAGCGGCGATCCGGGAAGGCGTTACGTCCTCGTCGCCGGCGCCGTCGGCGGCGGAGTTGACGAGCCCGATGACGGCTCGGATCTGCCCGGGGCCGCGTCGCCGCGGCACCCCGCCTAGCTCGACTCTGGCCGGCGCCCGACCACCACCCGCCGGTCCGGTTCCTCGCCGATGCTGACCGTGGTCACGTCGGGATCGCCCTCCAGGGCCAGGTGGATGGCGCGCCGCTCGAACGGCTGCATGGCGTCGAGGGTGATCGGGTCTCCGGTGACCTTGACCTGGCGTGCCGCCCGGTAGGCGATCTCCCGTACCGTGTGCTCCCGCCGCTGGCGGTAACGCTCGACGTCCACGATCACGCGCTGCTCGGCGCCCAGCCGCCGGCTGACCAGGAGGTTGGTGACCGCCTGGAGCGCGCGCAGGGTCTCCCCCCGCCAGCCGATCAGCATCCCGAGGTCGCGGCCGGTGACGTCGAGCGTGATCGCCTCCTGGGTGCTGCCCCGGACGGTCACCTGGGTCCGCACGGCCATCAGCTGGAGTAGCTGCTCGACCAGTGCGCGAGCCGTCTCCGCGTGCTCGTCGCGGTCGGTCGCCGAAGCCGCCGCGGCCGCCTCGCCCCCGCCCAGCACCGAGACCTCGACCACGGTTTCGTCGTCGCTCTCGCGCAGCACCCTCACGTCGACGTTACGGCGGCTCTCGCCGAGCTGGATGAGAGCCGCGTCAACGGCCTCGTCGAGCGTGCGACCGCGCCCCTCAGCAGACTTCATTTCCTCGGCCTCCTCGGCTTACCGCTGGAGCCCCGTTTCGCTCCGGGCTCCTCAGTAGGTCCCGCGGGCGGGACCAGCATCCCCCAGCCAGTCACGAAGTACTGCTGGATGATAGCAACGCAGTTGGACACGAACCAGTAGAGGCTGAGCCCGGCTGGGGTGATCACGGAGAAGTAGAGGATCATCAGCGGCAGGATCACCTGCATGTTCTGGCTCATCTGCTGAGCCTGCTGCTCCTGCTCGGTGGCGGCCGGGTTGCGGGGCTGCTGGATCATCTTCGACTGTACGAAGGTGGTCGCCGCCGCCAGCAGCGGGATCACCAGGTAGGGCAGAACTGGAATCGGCAGGCCCGGGATCAGCGCGTGTGAGCTGGGAGTGACGTTGAGGTCGGGAATGAAGAGAAAGTGCGCCAGGAAGCGGTGATGCTGAGCGTTGCCCAAAAAGACCCAGTAGAGCGCCGTCAGGATGGGGAACTGCAGCAGCGCCGGGAGGCAGCCGCTGAGCTGGCCCAGCGGGTTGATCCCGTGCTCCCGGTACAGCTTCATCATCTCTTCCTGCTGCTTCTGCTGGTCGCCCTTGAAGCGCTTGCGGATCAAAGCGATGTCGGGGGCGATTCGGCGCTGCTCCTGCATCGTTCGCCGGCTGAGCACGAGCTGGAGCTGGTACAGCGGCGCCAGGATCAGCTTGATGAGGATGGTCAGCGCCATGATCGCCAGGCCGTAGGCC
>DATGVT010000325.1:0-3178 GCA_035300005.1 Candidatus Acidiferrales bacterium | reverse complement strand
GAAGAGGTGCGGCAGCGGCTACCCATGCTGCTGGCCTGGGCGGCGGGGATGCTGCTCTACATGAAGGTGATGCTGGACGCCACCGGCAACCCCATCTTCCCGGTCTGGTGGAACTTCCTGGCCAACGCCTACGGCCGGTGGGAGTTCCGGCCCCAGCTGACCCCGGAGCAGGTCGCCGTGCGTCCGGTGCTCGGCGTGCTGCTGGCGCTGGCGGCGGCCGGGCTGGCCTGGACCCTCTGGAAGCGGCCGCGCGGGTACCTGCTCCTGACCTTCGGCTTCGGCTACTGGGTCTTCGCCACCGGCATGCTCGGGTTCACGGCCTACCTGAAGAGCTGGGAGAGCTGGTTCTGGATGATCAGGTTCTGGGCCTTCCCCTACGAGTTCCTGGCCGTGATCGCGGCCGTCGCGCTCTTCAGCCGGCTGGCGCGCCCGCTCGCCCTGGGCGTGGTGGCGGCCGCCCTGATCGCCGTCCAGGTCGAGTGGGTGCCCATCCTCGCCCAGTACCACACCACCGACCAGACCTGGAGCCAGTCCGTGGAGTCGGGCCGCTACCTGGGCGAACTCTACAACCGGGCCGAATACCGCGGCGGCGCGCTGAACCTGCCCCCGGACAAGCCCGCCCTCACCTACACGCTCGCCCGCTACGGCCGGGTGGAGGGAAAGCACCTGGTCGGTCAGCTCTACGACCCCTTCTACTACCTGCCAGCCGGCTACGCCTACGCGGACCACCCGCAGGCGGCCGGCACGCTGCTGGAGTGCTGGCTCGACAAGACCGGAACCAGGCTGTGGGCGGTGGATCGCCAGAGCACCAACTACATCCAGTTCGTCGGGGACCACCCCGAGTGGTTCCAGAAGGTGGGGGAGATCGAGATCTACGACTGGACCATCTACGGCGTGTCGGTGCCCAGGCCCGCCCAGGCGGACTGCCAGGCCGCGGCCCGCGCAGCCGGCAGATGAGCGCCCTGGCTTTCGACTACGAGGCCAAGACCTGGGGCGGCTCCCTGCTCCGGCCCCGGCCCTGGTACATCCAGGGCCTGAAACTGCGCTTCGCGCTTGACGCGCTGCGTCAGGTGCAGGGCCGGGCGCTGGACGTCGGCTGCGGGGCGGGCAACGCCGCCAAGGCGATCAAGCGAGAGCGCCCCGACCTGGAGGTGCACGGGGTGGACCTCTCGGCGGCGGCGGTGGCCGCGGCGGAGCGCGAGCCGGCGGGGGTGAGTTTCCGGACCGGGGGCGCGGAGCGCCTGCCCTACCCGGACGGCTTCTTCGAAGCGGTGCTGATGTTCGACGTGCTGGAGCACGTGCCGGACGTCGGGGCGGCGCTGCGCGAGACCGCCCGGGTGCTCCGGCCCGGCGGCCTCTTCCACGTCGCCCTGCCCCTCGAGGACCAGCCCTGGACGCTCTACAGGTTCCTCACGCGCCGTGGCTGGCGGGCCAAGGTCAACCACTGCGGGCACGTCCACTTCTTCAGCGCCCGCTCCTTCCGGCAGCTGGCGGCGGAGGCCGGGCTGCCGGCGCGGCGCGTGCGCTGGAGCTTCCACCCCTTCTTCCAGGCGGTGGACGTCGCCTACTTCTCGCTGCTGGAGCTGCGAGGGCCGGTGCGCTCTTCGGTGGAGGACTACGTGGCCCGGCGACGGGGCCCCTGGGGATCGCTCCTGAAGGCCGGCAAGGGTGGGCTGGCCGCCCTGGGCTGGTACGAGTCGCGCGCGCTGGCGAGGCTCCCCGGCGGGGTCGGTCACTTTGACTGCCGGAGGTCTAGCTGAGAGCGCTGATCACCGGCGCCGCCGGGCAGCTGGGCAGCGACCTGGCGGCCCTCCTGCCGGACGCGGTCACGCTGGCGCGGGAGCAGCTCACGATCACCGAGCCCGGGGCTGTCCTGGCGGCTTTCAGGCGGGTCCGGCCGGAGGTGGTGTTCAACTGCGCCGCCTACAACGCGGTCGACCGCGCCGAGACCGAGCCCGAGGCGGCCATGGCGGTCAACGCGGGCGGCGCCGAGGCGGTCGCCCTGGCCTGCGGCGCCGTGGGCGCGCGCCTGGTCCACTTCTCGACCAACTACGTGTTCGCGGGCGACGCCGACCGGCCCTACCGGGAGTCAGACCCCAGCCGGCCGCTGAGCGCCTACGCGCGCTCCAAGCTGAAGGGAGAGCGGGGCGTGCTGGACGCGCTTCCGGGCGCGCTGATCGTCCGCTCGGCGGGGTTGTTCGGCCACCGCGGCTCCGCCGCCAAGGGCGGCAGCTTTCCGGCCCGCGTGCTGGAGCGGGCGCGGCGGGGGGAGCGCCTGCGGGTGGTCGCCGACCAGCGGCTCAATCCCACCTACACGGGTCATCTCGCGCCGGCGGTGGTCGATCTGGTCGGCCAGGGGCTGACCGGCGTCGTTCACCTGGTGGCGGAGGGGTGCTGCTCCTGGCACGAGCTGGCGGTCGCCACCCTGGCGCTGGCCGGCCTGCGGGTGGAGGTGGAGGCCATCAGCAGCGAGGTGCTGGGGGCCGCGGCCGTGCGGCCGGCGAACGGATGCCTGGAGTCCGTCCGGGTGGGTCCGCTGGCGCCCTGGAGGGAAGGCCTGGAGGAATGGTTTCGGGCCGCGGACGTCGCGCCGCTCGGGGCGGGCGAGGAGGGGTGAGCCTCCTCGCACCGACCACCGAGCATGGCTGCGGGGGGTGAGGTCTTATTCAGATGGCTCGCGCAGCGAGCCTCGACACCCGGTTCCTTTCTCGAGGGTCCCGTCCGCGACCCCCTTGTATTTTATGTAGGCGTCTACGCTTGTCAATAGCTTAACGGGCGCTTGCTGCCCGGATTTGCCATAGATCGCTTGGGAATTCCAAGCTGTGGAAATGTTCAGGCCCGCGGGAGGGAGGCCGCCCACCCGACCAGCTCCCGGAGTCCGGCGTCGAAATCGATCCGCGGCCTCCAGCCCAGGCGCTGCTCGGCTCTCGAGATGTCGCTCACGTAGTAGCGCTGGTCGCCCTGGCGCCAGTCGCTGAAGGTGTGGTGCGACTGCTTGCCGGCCAGCTCCTCGATGGCGCTGATCACCTCCAGCAGGTTGCGGGCGTTGGCGGGGCCACCGCCGACGTTGTAGACGTCGCCGCTGGGGGCCTTCTCCAGGAGCAGCTCGTAGAGCTGGCAGAGGTCGCGGACGTCGAGCAGGTCGCGGACCTGGCTGCCGTCGCCGTAGATGGTCAGC
>DATGVT010000324.1:0-7374 GCA_035300005.1 Candidatus Acidiferrales bacterium | reverse complement strand
CCGGCAGCTTCCTTCCCCTGGGGCCGGGCGGGGCGGACTTCTACGTGACGAAAGTCCTGCTGCCGGTCCTGGGCGCCAGCGACCCCGACTGTGCCTACGACTCGGTTCGCAGCCTCTACATGCGCGTACTGGGCGGGGAGGCCTACCTGCTGCCCACCGGCCGCGTCCAGTTGCCGCTGCACTTCCCGGAGCTGGCGCTCGCCCTCAGCTACCTGACCGCCCTGGCCCTGGCCGCGGGCGCCGTCTGGGCGGGCCGGCGCAGCGGCTGGAACCCGACCTACGGACTGGCTCTCGGGTTCGGCCTGGGAGCGCTGATCCCGAACGAGGTCTTCCCCTACCAGTTCCTGCCCCTGCTCCCGCTGGCGCTGCTGCTGGCGGTGCGGGCGGTCGAGGCCGCCCGCTGGGGCGTCCTCGGCGTCCTGGTCGTGCTCCTGCTCGGCTTCCTGAGACAGCCCTGCGATCTGCCGTTTCCCAACCTGTGGACCCTCGCCGGTCTGGGGGTCTTCGTATTGGGCGTATGGGAGAATCAGCTTTTCCGAGTGCCGAGAGGGGGTGCTGCCGATGCCGATCAATGACAAGGTCAGCTTCACCTGGCTGGGACACGGGACCTGGCGCATCCGCAGCGCGAAGGGCAAGGAGATCCTGGTCGATCCCTGGCTGTCGTCGCCGACCATCCCCGAGAACCTGAAGCACGTCGACCACTGCGACATCCTGGTCCTGACCCACGGCCACTTCGACCACACCGCCGACGCCCTCGAGATCGCCAAACGGCTGAAGCCGGCCATCGTCACCACCTTCGAGATCGCAAACTGGTTCGAGCGCAACGGCGTGGAGGGCGCCATCGGGGGCCTCCAGGGCGGCACCATCGAGGTCGCCGGCATCAGCTTCCTGCTGGTGCACGCGGAGCACAGCTCGAGCTTCGGGGACGGCTCCTACGCCGGCAACCCGGTGGGCTACGTGATCGAGTTCGAGAACGGCTTCAAGATCTACTACTCGGGCGACACCGACGTTTTCGCCGACATGGCCCTGATCCGGGAGCTGGAGCAGCCGGAGGTTGCGTTCCTCTGTATCGGCGACTTCTTCACCATGGGCCCGAAGCGCGCGGCCAAGGCGGTCGAGCTGCTGGGCACAAAGACGGTGGTGCCCATGCACTTCGCGACCTTCCCGCAGCTGGTCGGCCGCCCGAGCCAGCTCCAGGAGCTGGTTCCGAAGGGCGTTAAGGTACTGGATATAAAACCAGGAGACCAGGTCTGAAGGGCCGCTTTCGCTACTCGCGCTGGGATGGGACCCAGCGGCTGGAGGACCTCGACGCCGACCAGGTCCTGGAGGCGATCTCCGACGACCTGATGAACTACGGGGACCTCTCCGCCGCGCTCCAGCGGCTCTTCCGCTGGGGCACCCCCAACCTGCCCGGCCTGGAGCAGCTGCTGAAGCAGCTCCGCGAGCAGCGCGAGCGCGAGCTCGCGCGCTACAACCTGGACTCGGCCGTCGACCGGCTCCGAGAGCAGGTGCAGGACGTCATCGACACCGAGCGCGCCGGCATCGACCGGCGGCTGAAAGAGTCTCCGGAGGGCTCGCCGCGCAAGCTGATGGAGAGGATCGCCAGGCAGCGGCGCGACCAGCTCGACCGCCTGCCGGACGACCTGGGCGGCAGGGTTCGCGGCCTGCGCAACTACGAGTTCGTCGACGACGAGGCGCGCCAGAAGTTCGAGAACCTGCTGCAGCAGCTGCAGCAGCAGATGCTCGACCAGATGTTCCAGGGCATGAAGCAGTCGCTGCAGTCGATGACCGGCCAGGACCTCACGCGGGTGCGCGAGATGGTGCGAGAGCTGAACCGGATGCTCGAGCAGCGGATGGAGGGCAAGACGCCCGACTTCAAGGGCTTCATGCAGCGCTTCGGAGACATGTTCCCGCCCGGGATCAACAGCCTGGACGAGCTGCTGGAGCACCTGCAGCGGCAGATGGCGCAGATGCAGTCTCTGCTGCAGAGCCTCTCGCCGGAGGCGCGCGACGAGCTGCGCCAGATGCTGGACGCGCTGCTCCAGGACGATTCGCTGCGCCTCGAACTGGCCCGGCTGGGCGGCTTCATGCAGGCGATGATGCCGCCCTCCGAGCTGAGCGAGCGCTATCCCTTCTTCGGCGACGACCCGCTCTCGCTCTCTCAGGCCATGGGCCTGATGGACCGGCTGCAGCAGATTGACCGCCTGGAGTCACAGCTCGAGCGGGGCAGCTTCCGGCTGCAGGACGTGGACCGCGGGCTGGCCGAGCAGCTGCTGGGCCCGGAGGCCAAGGACGCCCTCGACCAGCTGAAGCGGCTGACCGAGGTGCTGGAGAAGGCGGGCTACGTGGAGCGCAAGGACCGCCGCCTGGAGCTCACGCCCCGGGGCATGCGCCGGATCGGGCAGAGCGCCCTCAAGGACATCTTCGAGCAGCTGAAGCGCAGCCGGCTGGGCCAGCACCAGCTGAACCGCGCCGGGCTGGGCACCGAGCCGGGCGAGGAGCTCAAGGACTACGAGTTCGGCGATCCCTTCTTGATCGACCTCAAGGAGACCCTCTTCAACTCCCTGCAGAGGGACGGCCGCGGCGTGCCGATCCGGATCGAGCCTGGCGACTTCACGGTGCGCCGCACCGAGCACTCCACCCAGTGCTCGACCGTCCTCATGATCGACATGAGCCGCTCCATGTTCCTGCGCGGCTGCTTCCTGGCCGCCAAGAAGGTGGCCATCGCGCTCGACGCCCTGATCCGCAGCCAGTTCCCTCGCGACAGCCTGTACCTGGTCGGCTTCAGCAACTACGCGGTGGAGCTGAAGCCCGAGCTGCTGCCGCAGATCGCGCTCAACGACTACGTCTACGGGACCAACATGCAGCACGGCTTCCAGCTGGCGCGTTCGCTGCTGGCGAAGCACCGTGGCAACCGCCAGGTGATCATGGTCACCGACGGCGAGCCCACCGCGCACATCGACAACGGGCGCGCGTACTTCGCCTACCCGCCCACCTTCCGCACCATCCAGGAGACGCTGCGAGAGGTGCGCCGCTGCACGCGGGACCGGATCGTCATCAACACCTTCATGCTCGAGCGAGGCCCCTACCTGACCGAGTTCATCAACCAGATGACCCGGATCAACCGGGGGCGGGCGTTCTTCGTCGCCCCCGAGCGGCTGGGCGAGTACATCCTGGTCGACTACGTCGGCGGCCGCCAGCGGCGCCGGGCGCAGTCCCGGCGGAGCGCGTAGCAGGGTGCAGTTGCAGGAGCGGCCGGTTCTGAAGCATGTGGGGGTCGGGTCCAGCGTGCGCGTCTGGCACAACCTGGCGCCCGCCGAGCTGTACGAACACGCCATCCGGCGCGGCGAGGCGGCGGTGGTGGCCAGCGGCGCGCTCACGGCCCAGACCGGCCCGCAAACCGGGCGTTCGCCGAAGGACAAGTTCTTCGTCCGCGAGCCGACCTCGGAGGAGGCGATCTGGTGGCACGCGGGCAACCGGCCGATCGCCGCCGACCGGTTCGCCGGCCTGCTGGAACGGATGGTCGAGTTCTGCGCCCACAACGAGGTCTACGTGCAGGACGTCTTCGCCTGCGCCGATCCCCGTTTCCGGCTGAAGGTCCGGGTGGTGGCCGAGCTGGCCTGGCACAGCCTCTTCGCGCACAACCTCTTCATCCGCCCGGCGGCCGCGGAACGCGAGGATTTCGTGCCCGACTTCACGGTCATGGCGCTGCCCTCGGTGAAGGCGGACCCCACCCGCGACGGCACCCGCAGCGAGACCTTCATCCTGGTCAACTTCGCCAGGAAGATGGTGATCATCGGTGGCACCCGCTACGCGGGGGAGATCAAGAAGTCCGTCTTCACGGCGCTCAACTACCTGATGCCGGCGGCGGGGGTGCTGCCCATGCACTGCTCGGCCAACGTGGGCACGGACGGCAGCGTGGCGCTCTTCTTCGGGCTCTCGGGGACGGGCAAGACGACTCTCTCGTCCGACCCCACCCGGCGCCTGATCGGCGACGACGAGCATGGCTGGTCGGACGGCGGAGTCTTCAACTTCGAGGGCGGCTGCTACGCCAAGACGATCCGCATCTCGAAGGACGCGGAGCCCGAGATCTACGCCGCCGCCAACCACTTCGGAACCGTTCTCGAGAACGTCGTCTACGACCCCGACAGCCGAGTGCCCGACTACGACTCGCAGGCCCTGACCGAGAACACGCGCGCCGCCTACCCGGTGCACCTGATCCCGGGCGCGGACCTCTCCGGGCAGGGCGGCCACCCGACCAACGTCCTGTTCCTGTCCGCCGACGCCTTCGGGGTGCTTCCGCCGGTGGCGAGGCTGGACGAGGACCAGATCCGGTTCTTCTTCCTCTGCGGCTACACAGCCAAGGTGGCCGGCACCGAGCGCGGCGTGACGGAGCCGGAGCCCACGTTCAGCACCTGCTTCGCCTCCCCCTTCCTGGTGCTGCCGCCGGCCACCTACGCCGAGATGCTGCTGGACCGGGTCCGCCGCCACGGCGCCGAGGTCTGGATGCTGAACACGGGCTGGGTGGGCGGCCCCTACGGGGTCGGCAGCCGCATCTCCATCGCCCATACCCGCTCCATCGTGAGGGCGGTCGTGGAGGGAAGGCTGCGCGGGGTGTCCACGCACGAGGATCCGGTCTTCAAGCTCCAGATCCCGGATCGGGTGCCGGGGATCGCCAAGCGGGTGCTGGACCCGCGCCGGGGCTGGCCGAACCCCCGCGACTACGACCGCCAGGCAGTCCGGCTGCGCGGGATGTTCGAGGGCAACTTCCAGCACCTGGGCGAATCGGCTTCCGAGGCGGGTTAGCTCGACTGGGCTCGTTAACATAGCCCGCCGTGTCTGAGCCCCTCAAGCCGGAGGACATTCACGACTTCCGGCTGCTCTCAGATCCCCAGGTCTCCCCCGACGGCACGCGGGTCGCCTTCGTGCTCACGCACATGGACCGCGACCAGGACCAGCAGAGGTCCAACGTCTGGGTGGTCCCGGCCGACGGCTCGGCGCCCGCCCGCCAGCTCACCTCCGGTCCCCGGCGGGACCTGAGGCCTCGCTGGTCGCCCGACGGGCGCTGGCTCGCCTTTCTCTCCAACCGCGAGCGCGAGTGGCGGCAGGACTTGCACCTGGTCGACCTCCGCGGCGGCGAGCCCCGGCGCGTGGCTCAGCTGGCGCGGGGCATCGAGGACTTCGCCTGGGCTCCGGGCTCGGACTGCTTCGCGCTCCTGGGCCGGCCCGACTACCCGGCGGACCCCGAACGCAATCCGCCCGCCGACGACGAGGAGGCGCGGAAGCGCTACCAGGAGCGGGTCCGGCACGTGGGCCGCTTCCGCTTCCGCCTGGACGGCGCCGGGCTCCTGGACGATGAGCCCCGCCGGATCTGGGTTTGCGACCGCGAGGGCCGCGACCTCCTGCCGGTCACCGACGGGCCCTACGAGGTCCAGCGTCCCCGCTGGACCCCCGACGGCCAGGTGGCGTTCCTCTCCAACCGGGGTCCGGACCACGAGCGCAGCGACAGCGTGGACCTCTGGCGGGTGCCACCCGGCGGCGGGGTGCCAGAGCAGGTGAACGCCTACCAGGGCGTGATCGTCGCCTATTCCTGGAGCCGGGCCGGGGTGGGGGCCCTGATCGGCTCCGCCGACCCCGACGCCGCCGGCGGCGGCCGCCACCTGCTGGTGGTGGTGGAGGCCCGGGTGAGGACCTCCGAGCTCGACCGCACTGCCGGCGACTCGGTCCTCGCGGACACGGCCCCGGCCGGCGAGGCGATCGATCCCCAGTGGTCGCCGGACGGCGGCCACCTCTACTTCCAGGTCTCCGACCGGGGCGCCGTCCACGTCTACCGCATGCCGGCTGCCGAGGGCGCCCCCCAGGCGGTCGTGCAGGGCAAGCGGGTGGTGACGTCCTTCTCCATCGGCGCCCAGACGCTGGCGTTCGTGACCAGCGCCCCCGACGACCCCGCCTCGCTGCGCGTGGCGGCCCTCGACGGATCCGAGGAGAGGGTCCTCTTCGAGCCCAACCCGTGGGTTCGCGAGCGGGCGTTGGGCACGCTGCGGGAGCTGCCGGTCAGCGTGCAGGGCCGGGCCGTGGACGGCTGGGCGCTGCTGCCGCCGGGCCACGCCGAAGGCCAGAAGGTGCCGACCCTGCTCTACATCCACGGGGGCCCCCACGCGGCCTACGGCCACAGCTTTCCCTTCGCGTTCCAGATCCTGGCCGGCGCCGGCTACGCGGTGGTCTTCTGTAACCCGCCGGGCAGCCAGAGCTACGAGGAGGAGTTCGCGCGCGCCATCCACACCGCCTGGGGCGAGGCCGACTTCGCCTACTTCATGCAGCTGGTCGACGACGCGCTCAGTGCGGGGTTCGCCGACCCTGGACGGCTGGGGGTCGGCGGGGCCAGCTACGGCGGCTTCTCGACCCTCTGGGTGATCACCCACAGCGACCGCTTCAAGGCCGCCGTGGCCGCCCGCCCGGTCTCGCTGCTGCAGGGCTTCTACGGATCCAGCGACATCGGCTGGAACTTCTCCACCCGCCAGATGCGGGCCGAGCCCTGGGAGCAGCCCACCCTGTACGACCGCCTCTCGCCGGCCACCTACCTGGACCGCGTCCAGACGCCCCTCCGGCTGATCGCCTGCCTTTCCGATCACCGCACGCCGCCCGAGCAGGCCGAGCAGGTCTTCATCCGGCTGCGCAAGCTGGGCAAGGAGGTGGACCTGGTGCTCTTCCACGGGGAGTCGCACCTGGTGGTGATGCAGGGCAAGCCCTGGAACCGAGTCCGCCACATGCGAGCGGTGCTGGAGTGGTTCGACCGCCACCTGAAGCCGGCTCCGGGCCAGGCCTAGCCCTGCGGGTCGGCATCGTCGGCAGCCGCCACTTCGCCGACCTCGCGCAGGTCGAGCGCTGCGTCGGGGAGCTGCCGGCCGGCACCCGACTCGTCACCGGCTCCGCCAGCGGCGTGGACGCTACCGCCACCCGGGCCGCCCGCCGCCGAGGCCTGCCCGTGCAGGTGCTGGGCGCCTCCCTGGAGGAGGAGCGGGACCCGGCTCGCGGTGCCGACCGCAACCGGCGGCTGATCGAGCTCTGCGACCGGCTGATCGCCTTCTGGGACGGATCCTCGGCGGGCACCCGGGCGACCATCGACCGGGCCCTCGACGCGGGCAAGGAAGTGCATGTCCACGTTGCCGCGGCTCCTAAGATGGGCGCGTGAAGGTCGCCCTCCGCGTCAGGGCGCGGCTGTTCGCCCGCCTCCGCGAGCAGGCCGGCGCCGGGAGCGTGGACCTGGAGCTGGCCGGCGGCTCCAGCCTGGCCGACGCCTACGCCGCCCTCCGCACCCGCTTCCCCACCCTGGAGCCGGACCGTGGCCTGGTGCGGCCCGCCCGCAACCAGGCT
>DATGVT010000323.1:0-12010 GCA_035300005.1 Candidatus Acidiferrales bacterium | reverse complement strand
TGACCGCGGTCCACCCGACGGTCGGCCTCGACATCAACCTGGGCGCCTTCATCGTCGTCATCGCCGGCGGCCTGGGCAACTTCCGGGGCGCGGCCCTGATCGCGCTCGGCCTTGGCGTCGCTGAGTCGCTGGGCTCGATCTTCATCCCGGGCGCCGGAGTCCAGGTCGTGGTCTTCGGACTGGTGATCCTGATCGTGATCGCCCGCTCCCGGCGCCAAGGGGTGACGGTGAGGCTGTGAGTGTGAAGACCACACCGCCCGGGCGGGTCTTACGGCCTCCCTGGCCGGCGGCGGCCGGCGTGGCCGTCCTGGTGGTCCTTCTCTTCGCCCTGCCGCCGCTGGCCGGCCAGTACCTACCGCAGCGGCTCTCGGACTACCTGATATTCGGCCTGCCGGCCCTCGCCGTGGGGCTGATCGCCGGCCATGCCCGGCTGCTCAACGTCGGCGTCGGGGCCACGTTCGGCGTCAGCGCCTACCTGGTCGCGATCCTGTCTCATCACGGGATCCTGAACCCGTTCGTTCTCATGCTGGCCGGGCTGTTGGGAGGGCTGTTCGTCTCTGGACTCTTCGCGGTCTACGCGGTGGTCGCGACCGGCCTCGAGTACCTGCTGCTGACGCTCCTCACCACCTCGGCTTTCTTCACCGCGCCCCTGCTGGCGACCGGCTTCACCGGGGGCGAGAACGGCCTCGGCGTCGAGGGCCCGGTGATGATCTCTTTCGGGCTGGATCCGCTCCAGGGCAGCGGCTTCTACTGGCTGCTATGCGCGGTCACCGTCTTCTGGTGCGGACTCTCGTGGTACCTCCTGGCCGCCCGCGTGGGACGCGCCACCATCGCGATCGGCCGCAACCCAGTGCGAGCCGCCGCCATGGGCTACTCGGTCCACGCCTACCGCGTCGGGGTGACGCTCTTCTCGGGCGCAATGGCGGCCAGCGGCGGGTGGCTGTACGCGCTCGCGCACGCCTTCGTGTTCCCCGATCTCCTGGGTCTCGCGAACTCCATCAACGCGGTCGTCTACTCGCTCATCGGTGGTGTCGATTACGTCCTGGGACCGCTGCTCGGTACCGCCGGCCTGCGGTTCCTGGCCGAATACCTCGGCCAGCAGACGACCCAGTCGCAGGTCTACATCGGGGTTGCCCTGCTGGTCGTCGTGTACTTCGTCCCCGACGGGATCACCGGCCGCCTCCGCCAGCTTTCCCAGCTGGGCCGGGGCTGGCGGTCTGAGGTGATGGAAGTCCCGGAGACGGGCGCTACGCTGAAGACAGTCGAGGAAGGGGACCCGGTATTCGGGAGCGCCCCGAATGAATGAGGAGAGAGCAGAATCTCGGAACCTGGGAGGTAGAGGTATGAAGGTGCTCGACCCATCCCCACGCGGCCGACGCCACAGCTGGCTGTTTGGCGCGGCGGTGGGCATTCTGGCCGTAGCCGCCTGCGGCGGCAGCACAGGACCCGGCCCAGCCAGTGGGCCGCCGATCAAGCTCGGCGTCCTCGCCGATCACGCCGCCAGCACCGCGGTGGAAGGCGCCCAGATGCAGATCAACACCGACCTGGCGGTGGCGCAGATCAACGCCGCCGGCGGAATCCACGGGCGCAAGCTCCAGGTGGTCTACGCCGACCCGCAGGCGCAGGCGGACCAGGCCATCAGCCTGGCCCAGCAGCTGGTCCAGCAGCAGGGCGTGGACGTGCTCTTGGGCGGGGTCCTGAGCAGCGAGTGCCTGGGCGTGGAGAACCTGGTGCCACGTCTCCAGGTCGTCTACCTGTCGTCGTCCGGATGCGCCGCCGAGGCTTTCACCAGCCAGCAGTGCAACCGGTACAGCTTCCGGTTCAACGTGACCGGGAGGCAGACGACCATCCCGCTCGGGACCTACATGGTGGCCACCTACGGCAAGAAGTGGGGGATCATCTACCCCGACTACGCCCTGGGGCAGTCGAACCTGGCGGCGTTCAGGGTCGGGCTGCAAGCTGCCGGCGGGGAGCTGGTGCCCAGCCAGATCATCCCCATCCCCTACCCCGAGACCAACATGACGCCCTACATCAGCCGGATCCGCACCGACGGCACCATCAACGGGCTGATCAACAGCGAGGTCTCGGCCGACCTCGTCCGCTCCATGCAGGTGATCGCGTCATTCGGCATCAACACCAAGCTGCCGGTCGTGTCCTTCCTGGGCAAGGACCGCTTCGCCGGCGTCTATCCGGACTCCCTCACAGGCACGATCGGGTACCTCCCCGAGCTCTCAGATTCGCCTTCCGACAACAAGTCTGACCTCGCCTACCACGCCGCCTTCCGCAAGCAGCTGGCCAGCGAGCCCGCCAACCTCGTCAGCACCCTGGGCGGCGCCGACAAGGCGGTGCCGGGCCAGCTCGGCTACCAGGCCTACTCGGCGGTCATGGCGCTGAAGGTGGGCATGCTGCAGTCGAACTTTACGGGCAAGGCCGACACGGAGAAGCTGATCCAGGCGCTCTCGACCCTGAAAGCCAAGCAGGGCAGCGACTTTCCGGCCGGCGACATTCAGATGAACCCAAGCGACCATCAGGTCGCGCAGACGATCTACCTGGTCAAGATCAACGGGCAGCAGGAGCAGGTGCTGGCCACGATTCCGCCCGACAAGCTGCCGCCGATCGGCAGCTGCCAGGTCAAGTAACCGATGAGATGACCCCGGAGGCGGCGGAGGTCGCGCCCTTCAAGCCGTACTCGACGAGCACCCTCAGCGATGCCCTCGATCGGCTCGGCATAGCCGGCCAGGCGCTCGGGATCACTCCCCTCGACCGCGCCTTCCGCATGCTCGGGCGGGCCTTCACGGTGCGCACCATCCCGGTCGTTTCAGGCTCGGGCGCGGGCACGGTGGGCGACTACATCGACGAGGTCCCCGCCGGCAGCGTGGTGGTGCTCGACAACGGCGGCCGGCTGGACGGCACGGTGTGGGGTGACATTCTCACTGTCACCGCCCACCGCAACCGGCTGGCTGGAACCGTGATCCATGGGGTGTGCCGGGACGCCTCGCGCAGCCTGGAGCTCGGCTATCCGATCTTCTGCCGCGGCGTCATCATGCGGACCGGCCGGGGCCGGGTCCAGGCAGAGGGCCTCAACGTCCCGGTCTCGCTGGGAGATGTGCGGGTGGAGCCAGGCGACCTGCTCGCCGGCGACGCAGACGGCGTGGTGGTGATCCCCGCCGGCCGGGAGGAAGAGGTGCTCAAGGTCGCGGGCGAGATCGCGGAGGCGGAGGACCTCATCCGGGCCGAGGTGGCGGGCGGCAGCCGCCTCGACGAGGCGCGGAAACGCCACCGCTACTTCCAGCTCAGCAGCAGGAACTAGTGCTCGTGCACCCCTCGGAGCATTCGCTGGAGCTGGTTCGCGGCGCGGTCGACCTGCAGGTCCATGTCGCGCCCGACACCGTCGAGCGCCGGATCGACGACATCGACCTGGCGCGGCGCTTCAAGGCGGTGGGGCTGGCCGGCCTGGTGCTCAAGTCGCACTATGTGCCGACCGCCGAACGGGCGGCTGTGGTCCGGAAGGCGGTGCCCGGGGTTGCCGTTCTGGGCTCGATCACGCTCAACGCGTCGGTGGGAGGCATGAACGCCTTGGCGGTCGAGATCGCCGCCCGGGAGGGAGCCCGGATCGTCTGGATGCCGACCGTGGACGCCGAGAACGAGACCGCCGGGCACGCCGAGCCCCAGCCGGGCCAGCACCTGCCGGTCTGGGCCAAGATGCAGCACGAGCTGCGGGCTCAGGGTATGGACATCCGGCCGGTGCGCGTGGTCGATCGAGCGGGAAGGATCCTGCCTGAAACCCGAACCGTTCTGGAGCGCATCGCCGCCCACCGGCTGGTCCTGGCGACGGGTCACCTGGGGCGCGACGAGATCTTCGCGCTGGTCGACGCGGCGCGTGGGTTGGGCATCGAGCAGGTCGTGGTGACGCATCCGGAGTTTCCTACGCAGAACCTGTCCGAAGAGGATCAGCTCGAGCTGGCGCGCAAGGGCGCCTACCTCGAGCGCTGCTTCACCACTCCCTTCACGAAGAAGGTCTCCTGGGAGGTCTGGCTTTCCCGAACCCGAGCGGTGGGGGCGGAACACTGCGTTCTCTCGACCGACCTCGGCCAGGTGGACAATCCCGACGTGGAGGACGGGCTGCCGCTGATGGCCGACCGCCTGCTGGCGGCCGGCTTCAGCGAGGAGGAGGTGGTCAGGATGGCGGTGACCAACACCCGCCTGCTGGCCGGGCTTGCCCATGCCCAGGTTGCCGGCTAGCCACTTCCGGCGCTGGAGCGAGCTCGGCGTGGCCACCGTCTACGAGGCGGCCGGCCAGCAGGGGCTGATCCACGCCGACCTGATCCAGATCGTGCCTGGCACCAGTGCGGCCGGACCCGCTCGCACCGTTCGCTGCGGCCAGGGTGACAACCTCGCTGTCCACCTGGTGATGGAGAGGTTGGAGCCTGGCGACATCCTGGTTCTGACCATGCCCGAGCCGAAGCCGGTGGCGCTGGTGGGCGAGCTCCTCATCCTGCAGGCGCAAGCACACGGGGCGGCGGGGGTGCTGGTGGACGCTTCCATCCGGGATCGGGACGAGCTGGTCAGGATCGGGCTCCCGGTGTGGGCGCGATGGGTTCGGGCGACCGGCACCTCGAAGCGCGAGCCGGGTGAGATCGATGTTCCGGTGGCCGTCGGCGGCACGACGATAGAGCCGGGAGACGTCGTGGTGCTCGACGCCGACGGCGCCGTCGTGGTCGGGCGGGGCCGCCTGTCCGAGGTGCTCCGGTCAGCCGAGGCGCGCCGGGCAAAGGAGGAGTCGGTTCGCCCTCAGCTCCAGGCCGGCGAGCTGACGGCCGACATATACGGGTTCCGAGGCAGCGGGAGGTAGCACAGTGCGCTATCCGAACGTGAGGGCGGAGGTGGTGGGCAGCCTGCTGCGGCCCGACTACCTGGTCGCCGGGCGCAAGCGCGTGGAGGAGGGCGCGATCGAGCCGGCGGAGTTCAAGCAGCTCGAGGACCGGGCGGTCGACGAGGCGATCGAGGTCCAGACCCAGGCCGGCATCGACGTAATCACCGACGGGGAGCAGCGCCGCTACGCCTTCTACGGCCACCTGGTCGATTCCGTGGCCGGGTTCGACAAGCTGGGCGGTTGGGCGATCCCGTTTCGGGACGAGAAGGGCGATGAGCTCGTCTTCAAGCGGCCGGTGGTGGTCGAGAAGCTGCGGCCGCTGCGCAACATGTGCGCGGAGGAGTTCACGTACCTGCGATCGCGGACCAAGACACCGTCCAAGGTGACCATGATCAGCGCGCAGCAGGCCGCCGCCTACTACGACCCGGAGAAGTCCAAGGGCGCCTACGCCTCGCGCGACGCCTATCTGGCGGACATCGTCGACCTCAGCCGGCGGGAGGTGGACGAGCTGATGCGCCTCGGCTGCAGGTACGTGCAGGTCGATGCGCCTCAGTACGCCGCGCTCCTGGACCCCGATCTCCGCGAGGGCTATCGGAAGCGGGGAAGCGATCCGGAGAAGCTGATCGACACCTGCATCGAGATGGACAACGCGATCATCGCCGGCCACCCGGAGGTGACCTTCGGACTGCACATCTGTCGGGGCAACAACCAGTCCAAGTTCTACGCCGCGGGCGACTACGGACCGATCTCTCGCATCTTCCAGAAGACGCGTTTCCAGCGCTTCCTGCTCGAGTACGACGACCAGCGCTCGGGCGGCTTCGAGCCCCTGAAGCACGTTCCCGAGGACCGGGTGGTGGTGCTGGGGCTGGTCACGACCAAGAAGCCCCAGCTGGAGGCGGAGGCGGAGCTGAAGCAGCGCATTGAGGAGGCGTCGCGCCAGGTGCCGCTGGAGCGGCTCGCACTCAGCCCCCAGTGCGGCTTCGCCTCCACGATCGAGGGGAACCGCCTCACGCCGGAGGACCAGCGCCGCAAGCTAGAGCTGGTCGCCAGGGTCAGCCGTTCGGTCTGGGGCTGACCCCCCAGCGACGAAGGCAGCCGATCGATCTGTGGAATGAGAGGGATCGACTCTCAGGCCGCCCCACGGCGGGATCGCGGGTTGGTCGGCTGCGCGTGTCCGGCGCATCTGGCGTTGAATCTGCGCGAAGCGGCCCTCCAGCTCCCGCAGGTGCTCGGCCATGATGCTCTCGGCCCGCCGTCCGTCGCGGTCCCGCATGGAGTCGATCAGGTCGGAGTGGTCCGACACAGCTTTTCTGGATACGCTGCGATTGGTCGGGTACTCGCGATCCAGGATCTCGAGCAGATCGACCAGAGCCTGCATGATGATCCCCAGAACCCGGTTCCCCGCCGCTCGGGCCAGGATGGCGTGGAACTGGAGATTGATCGCGAAAGCATCGCTCCCGACCTCCACCGCCGCCCTGGCCCGCTGGCAGTTCTCTTCCAGCTGCGCCACCAGCAGGTCGGTGGCGCGCTCCGCCGCCATGCGCGCCACCGTTGGCTCGAAGAACAACCTGGCCTCATAAAGCTCGCCGACCTCGACCTGTCCCAGCTGTAGAGACGTCTGCAGCGCCCCCAGCACCGGGCCGAGAGCGTTGTCACCGACGAAGATGCCCCCGGCGTATCCATGCCGGACCTGCACCAGTCCCTGGTTCTCGAGGACACGTACAGCCTCCCGAACCCCCGTCCTGCTCACGTTGAACTGCTCGGAGATGGCCTGTTCAGGTGGCAGGCGGTCGCCAGGCTTGCGGCGCCCACGGAGGATGTCCGAGCGAAACTGCTCGACGATCGCACGGAAGGCGCGCGGCTTTGCTCGACCCACTGCTCCCTGGCCTATCTCCTTACATCCGTGGCGCTTCGGAACCGTCATCGCCGTCGATGGCGGGATCCTGCACGGCGCCGCCGCGGCCTTGGGCCAGGTCCGAGGCCTCGTGGTAGATGACCGGCCTCTCGCCGCTCTCGTAGGCCAGCAGCGCCGGCGCGGCGCCGGGAAGCCCGAAGTCGGTCGCCCACCGCGATGCGATTCGCTGCCACGTCTCCCTGGTCAGGGTCGTTCGCTTGGAAAAGCTCTCAAGGTGGCGGTGCTCCTTGCAGGCGTTGATCAGGGCCTTGGACCCCCAGGGTCGAGTGTCGGGCGGATTCTTGGTGGGGTCGAGCCAGGTGCTCCACGTGTTGCGCAGGATGTCGATGTCGTCGACCGGGCTGCAACGGGTGGCCATCGCCCAGAGGACCTCGTTGATGTTGCTGGGGTCCACGTCCTCGTCCACGGCCACTATCCATTTCGTGTAGTAGGCGGCGCTGGGGGCTTGGGCGGCCAGGGCCAGCACCTGGGCCGCGTGCCCGGCGTAGCGTTGCTCGAGCGAGACGACCACCATCCCGAAGCCGGAGGCCGCGGCCGGTACCGTCCAGACTCCTCTGATGCCCGGGATCCCGTACTGGTCGAGGTCGTCCCAGATTCGGGCGCTCTTCGTGATGGAATAGAAGAGCGCCATCTCGCAGCTCGGGTAGTCGGCCATCAGGGCGTTCGTGAGGATTGGCCGGTCGCGATGGTGGACAGCGGTGACCTCGACCAGCGGGGCGCCGCCCTCCGGCCGGCCGTAGTAGCCGGTGAACTCACCGAAGGGGCCCTCCAACCGGGTGCTGTTGGGCCTGATCACGCCCTCGATCACGATCTCGGCTCGGGCTGGGAAGAGCAAGCTCGTGGTGTCGCCCCGCACGACCTCGAGCGGTGCCCCCATGACACCGCCGATGGCTTCGTACTCGGACATGTTCTTGGGGAAGGTCTGCGAGCCGATGACCATCCAGAGTGGATGGACGCCGAGGGCGGCGGCCACCTCCACCTCCTGGCCGCGCTGCCAGGCCCGCGTGATGTGCAGCCGGGCATCCTTGCCGGGGCTCAGGTAGAGCCCCACGTGGTTGCGGTCGTGCACCATCATCCGGTAGGTGCCGACGTTGATGTGCCCGAGGTCGGGATCGTGCGTCATCACGACGTCGGCGGTGCCGATGTATCGCCCACCGTCCAGCGGCCAGTGCTTGGGCGGCCCGAAAATTCCGAGGTCGACCTCCCCACCCAGGCAGCGGTTTTCGTTGACCGGCGCCGATCCGGTCTCGGCCACTCTGGGCGGGATGCGGTTCTTGATCTTGCTCCTCACGCCCTGGATCAGCTCCAGCGCTCCCAGCCGGGGACTGAGCCCGAAGGAGAGCGCGATCCGGGGCAGGCTGGTGCCCAGCAGGTTGAACAGCGAGCGCGTTCCGGCTGCCGCGCCCTTGACCCGGTTGAAGAGCAAGGCCGGCGAGTCCTCCAGCTTGCCGACCAGGTAGGTCAGCCCGCCCATCTCCTCGATCGGGTCGACCTCGGCTTCGATCCGCCGCAGTTCGCCCAGGGTCTCCACCTCGTCGAGCCAGGCGCGGAGGTCGAGCAGCCCCGGCCCAACCCCGGCTGCCTCCGGTTCCGACCTCGAGACCCTTGCCATGCCAACCCCCTCGAGCCGACCTTGACCGCCATCGGCCATCAAAGTAGACTTCGCAGATCGGAATGTCTGATGTCCGACATCATAAGGGCGGGCATCAGGCCGTGGGGGCGACAGAGGCCGCGGAGATCCTCGAAAGAGCGGCGCCCGAGCACGGCCTTCGCTCTTATCTGGCCCGGCTGGAGCGCGAGCACTCCGACTGGATCGTTCACGTCAGCGGGCCGGTCGACCCCGCCCGCTTCGGCGTGACAGCGGTCCTTCAGAAGCTGGAGGACCATGGCCACTACCCGCTGGTCGTCTTCGACCAGCCCCTCGATCTTTTTGGGGAGCCCTCCCGGTTCCCGCTGGTGACCAACATCTACGCCACCCGGGAGCGGTGTGCGCTGGCACTCGGCCTCCGGGCCGAGCAGGCCTTCCAGGAGCTCGCGCTGGAGTTCGCCCGCCGGGAGCAGGGCCGGCTGCCGCCGATCCCGGTGGCCGCCTCTAAAGCCCCGGTCAAAGAGGTCGTGCTCAGGGGTGACGAGGTCGACCTCCGCCGGCTGCCGATCGTGCGCCACCACCGGATGGACGCCGGGCCGTACCTGGACATGGCCTCGGTCATGCGCGATCCGGACAGCGGCGCCTACAACGTGGCCTTCTTGCGGAACCAGTACAAAGGCCCGCGCAGGCTCGGCGTCCACATGTCCCCCCGCCACAACTGGCAGATCACCCGCAAGCGGGAGGAGGCAGGCCAGCCGACCCCCGTCGCCATCGTCGCCAGCCACCATCCCGCCTTCTACATCGGCGCCCTCAACGTCTCCGGCTTTGGCGAGGATGACTACGCCGTCATCGGCTCCATCGCCGGAGCACCGCTGCGCCTGACCGCCAGCGAGACCTGGGGAGATGACTTCCTGGTCCCGGCCGACGCCGAGCTGGTCATCGAGGGCGAGATCCCGCCTGGCGTTCGCGAGGTGGAAGGCCCCTTCGGTGAGTTCCCGGGCACCTACGGCCCGCAGAGGGTGCGCTGGGTGGTCGACGTGAAGGCCGTCAGCCACCGGCGCGACGCCGTCTATCAGGATGTCTTCGTCGGTCACCGCGACAACTGGGTGCTGGGCTCGTTTCCGAAGGAGGGCAGCCTCTTCAACCGCATCCAGGCGGTGGTGCCCACGGTCAAGGCCGTCCACCTGCCGACCAGCGGGGTCGGCCGCTTTCACTGCTACATCTCCATCGACAAGAAGGTGGATGGCGAGTCCAAGCAGGCGGCGCTGATCGCACTGGGCACGGTCGACTTCATCAAGCACGTCTTCGTGGTGGACGCGGACGTCGACGTCTACCGCGAGGAGGAGGTGCTCTGGGCGGTGGCGACGCGGGTCCAGGCCGACCAGGACGTGGACATCATCAAGAACGTGAAGGGAAACACGCTCGATCCCTCCCAGGTCGACGACATCATGGGCGCCAAGATGATCGTCGACGCCACCCGGCCGGTCCGCCGGCCCTTCGAGTCGCGGATCGAGGTTCCTCGCGAGGTGGTCGCGGAGACCGATCTCGCCCGTCTGCTTTCGCCCACCGACGCGGCCCGTCTGGGCCTGGGCCCGGAATCTCGATGACCAGGATCTTCTGGGTCACCTGCCCGCGCTGCCAAGGTCGCTTCTACTGCCACTTCCAGGATCTCCGCCATCAGTCCTGGAAGCTGCGCTGCCCATACTGTGAGCTGGAGTTCGACCAGCAGGAGAGCCCTCAGATCGATGAATGAGCCGGCTTGGCGCCAGGAGGGCGGGGTGAGGCTGACCAGCCGGTGGCTCCTACTCGGTCTGCTGGCCGTGGCCTGTGGAGGGGCTTCGGCTCCCGCCCCGGAAGCCACCCCCAGCCCGGCCACCGTGCACGTCGGGATCGTCGGTAGCGTCAGCGACTCGGCGCTCTTCATCGCGGACAGCCGGGGTTATTTCAAAGAGCAAGGGATCACTGTCGACTTCCAACGGTTCCAGTCAGCGGCCGTGATGACGCCCGCTCTCGGGCGCGGCCAGCTGGACGTCGGGGCCGGGGCCCCCAGCGCCGGCCTCTTCAATGCCATGGCCCGCGAGATCCCGCTCAAGATCGTCGCCGACAAGGGCAACGTCAAGCCCGGCCATGGCTACGAGGCCTACGTGGTCCGCAAGCAGCTCTGGGATTCGGGCCAGCTCAAGAGCCCCGGCGACCTGAAGGGGCGCACGGTGGCGATCGCCGCCCTGGACATCGCGCCCGAGGTCGAGCTGGACAACTTCCTCCGCTCGGGCGGTCTCACCGTCAAGGACGTCAAGCTGACTCCCCTCGCCTTCCCCGACATGGTCACGGCGCTGGCCACCGGCTCGGTCGACATGGCGAACATCATCGAGCCCTATGCCACCCAGGCCGTCAGCAAGGGAGTTGGGGCCGTATGGCACCGCTCCGACGAGCTGAACCCGGGCCATCAGCTGGGCGTGGTCCTCTACTCGCCCGACTTCGCCAAGAAGCAGGACCTCGCCCGGCGCTTCATGCTCGCCTACCTGAAGGGTGCCCGCGACTACAACGACGCCTTCGACAAGAAGGACAGCGCCAAGCGGGCGGCGGTGGTGAAGATCCTCACCGAGCAGACCAGCGTCAAGGACGCCTCGCTCTACGACCGGATGGTGATGCCCGGCATCGACCCCAACGGCAAGGTGAACAAGGACAGCCTGGTGAGCGACCAGGACTGGTTCCTCAAGTACGGCAGCCAGAAGCAGAAGGCCGACCTCAACCAGGGCATCGACACGAGCTTCGCCGCCTGGGCGGTGCAGAAGCTGGGCCAGTACAAGTAGCCGCCGCTCCGAAGATCCGGCTGGCCGGCCTGGGCAAGGCGTTCCCGCTCGGCGCCGGCAGCGTGGAGGCCCTGCGCGGGCTGGACCTGGAGGTCGCCGAGAGGGAGTTCTGCTGCCTGGTCGGGCCCAGCGGCTGCGGCAAGACGACAGCGCTGCGCGTCATCGCCGGGCTCGAGCGGCAGACCTCGGGCAGCGCCGCGATCCGCGACTCGGGCGAGGACCGGCCCCTGAACGCCATGGTCTTCCAGGAGCAGTCGGTCTTCCCCTGGCTGACCGTCGCCGACAACGTCGCCTATGGGCTGCGCCAGCGGCGCCGGCCCGAGGGCGAGGTCAAAGAAGCGGTGCAGCGACAGCTGCTGAAGGTCGGCCTCGCCGAATTCGCCCGCGCGTACCCGTACCAGCTCTCGGGCGGCATGAAGCAGCGGACGGCCGTGGCCCGGGCATTCGCGGTGGACCCCCAGGTCCTGCTCATGGACGAGCCCTTCGCGGCGCTGGACGAGCAGAGCAAGGTGCTCATGCAGGACGAGCTGCTGCGCATCTGGGAGGACTCGCAGCGCACCGTGGTCTTCATCACCCACTCCATCGACGAGGCGGTGGCGCTGGCCGACCGGGTGGTGGTGATGACGGCACGGCCGGGCCGGGTCAAGGCCGAGTTCCGGGTCGACCTGCCCCGGCCGCGAGTGGTCTACGAGCTGAAGTCAAAGCCGGAGTTCGCCCGGCTGGTGGGCCAGGTCTGGGATGTCCTCAAGGACGAGGTCCTGCGCGCCCACCGCGCCGCGGGGGCCGCGTGATCGAGCGCGGGAAGAGCCGAGCCGCCGTTC
>DATGVT010000322.1:0-1694 GCA_035300005.1 Candidatus Acidiferrales bacterium | reverse complement strand
CGGTCGACGACCGCCAGCACGCTCCCGCCGGCCCCGCTGAGGGCGGCCCCCAGGGCGCCCGCGCCGAGGGCGGCCGCGATCACGTCATCCAGGTAGGGATAGGCCTGGCGGCGCCCCGGCTGGTGCAGCCGGTCCTGCATGGCGCTGGCCAGCAGCCCACCGTTCCGACGGCCGCACGCGATCACCCATTCGGCCACCCGGGCCATATTGAAGATGGCATCGGCCCGATCGGGTCGCTCCGGGACCAGCCGGCGGGCTTGCTCGGTCGGCGATACGGCCTCCGGCACCAGCAGGACGCAGCGCCAGGCCGCGGGCCAGCTCAGGCGATGGACCCGGACGCCACCCTGGTCGGGGACCGCCACGCAAAAGCCGCCGTACAGGGCCGCCGCCAGGTTGTCGCCATGCCCTTCCAGTGGGAGGGCGAGTTCCAGGGCGCGCTGGGTGGTCAGCCGCAGGCCGCGCAGCCGGGCGCCCACCAGGACGCCGGCCGAGATGGCGGCGGCGCTGCTCCCCAGCCCCCGGCCGATCGGGATCTTGCTCCCCACGGTCAGGTCCAGGCCCTCCAGCGAGCGCGCCCAGCCGCGGAAAGGCTCCTGGGCCGCTCGGACGATCAGGTTGGTCTCGTCCATCGGCACGTCCTGGGCGCCCTCCCCGATCCAGCGGATCTGGGTTTGGGCTGCTTCGTGCCCAAAAACCCAGAGTTGGATATCGAGGGCCAGGGCCAGGACGTCGAATCCGGGCCCCAGGTTGGCGGAGGAGGCAGGCACCCGGAGCCGGACCGCGCGAGCCATAAAGTGCCTCCCATCTTGACACCGTGGGTGTCAGGGGTTACTTATGGTTCACACAAGTACCGGAAGGAGGAGGGTCTTCATGGCCACTACGACGATCGCCGCGCCCAGGACGGGGGAGTTGCTCTCGGAGCGTATTGCTCCCGGCATCCTGCCCAAGGTCCTGGGCCCGTTCGACATGGTCGCCATCTTCGTCGCCATTGTTCTCTTCGCGAATCAGGGTTCCGTCATCCAGGCCGCCGGCGCTGCCGGGTTCGTCTACTGGATCCTGGGCTTTGTCACGTTCCTCATCCCTGGCGCCATCGTCACCGGCCAACTCGGCCTGATGTTCCCCGGCGAAGGCTCCATCTATGTCTGGACCAACAAGGCGCTGGGCGGCTTCTGGGGCTTCTTCGCCGGCTTTGCCGCCTGGTGGCCGGGGGTTCTGGTCATGGTCGCCACCGCCGACTTGATCGTGACCATGCTCCAGTTCCTTAACGGGAACTGGCTGCAGCAACCGTGGCAGCAGGGACTGGTCATCCTGGCGGTGATCTGGTTCAGTACAGTCCTTTCTATCCTTCGTTTCCGCGTCACCCAGAACATGGTGAACACGGTCTTCGTCATCTACGGGGCCGCCATTGCGGCGGTCGGCCTGGCCGGCCTGGCCTGGCTGTTGGGCGGGCATCCGGTCGCCAACGACTTCTCGCGGAACGCCTTCGGGCTGAACGGCGGCAACGCCACCTTTTATGGGCTGGTCATCCTCGCCCTGCTGGGCATCGAAGTGCCGCTCAACATGGGCGTCGAGATCAAGGACCGTCGGGCGATCACCAGCTATCTCTTCTGGGGCTCCATCGTCGTCATCGCCGGCTATCTCCTCTTGACGTTCGGGGCGATGGTCGTGGTCCCGCAGGCCAGCGCCAACTCGAC
>DATGVT010000321.1:0-1738 GCA_035300005.1 Candidatus Acidiferrales bacterium | reverse complement strand
ACCGCGAGCCAGGTCGCGGAAGCGCAGTTCAGCGCCGGCGTCCGCCTGGTGGCGGTGGCGACCCGCCGGGCCAGTGAGCTCAAGACCATCGGCTCCGAGGACGAGCGGGACCTGGAGCTGGCGGGATTCCTCTGCTTCGTGGATCCGCTCAAAGCCGGCGCGGGGGCGTCCCTGCGCCGACTGGCCACGCTTGGCGTGCGGGTGACGATCGTGACCGGCGACAACGAGCGGGTCGCCCAGAAGATCTGCCGCGACCTCGGCTTGAAGGACGGGCAGGCGGTGACCGGCGCCCAGCTGGAGAAGATGGACGACCGGCAGCTGGCGGCGGTGCTGCCCGAGACCACCATCTTCGCCCGCGTCACCCCCGAGCAGAAGTCGCGCGTCATCAAGGCGCAGCGCGCGCTGGGCGCCGACGTCGGGTTCCTGGGCGACGGCGTCAACGACGCGGTCGCCCTCCATGACGCGGACGTCGGCATCTCGGTCGACTCCGGCACCGACGTGGCCAAGGACGCGGCCGACATCGTGCTCCTGGAGAAGGACCTCGGCATCCTGGCCGACGGCGTCGTCGAGGGCCGGCGGATCTTCTCCAACACGATCAAGTACGTGCTGATGGGGACCTCGTCCAACTTCGGCAACATGTTCAGCGCGGCGGGGGCGTCGCTCGTCCTCCCCTTCCTGCCGATGACCCCGACCCAGATCCTGCTCAACAACCTGCTCTACGACGCCAGCGAGATCACCATCCCCACCGACGAGGTGGACGAGGAGCTCCTGGCCCGGCCCTCGCACTGGGACATCGCCTTCATCCAGCGCTTCATGCTCGTCTTCGGGCCGGTCAGCTCCTTATTCGACTTCCTGACCTACGGGCTGATGCTGTGGGTCTTCCACGCCCGGGGCGCCCTCTTCCAGACCGGCTGGTTCGTGGAGTCGCTGGCCACCCAGACGCTGGTCATCTTCGTGATCCGGACCCGGCGGGTGCCGTTCTGGAGCAGCCGCGCCGGCCGCCCCCTGACGCTCACCAGCCTGGCCTGCGTAGTCGTCGGGGCCCTGGTGCCCTTCTCCCCGCTGGCCTCGTGGTTCGGGATGACCACGCTGCCGCCGCTCTACTTCGGCGCCCTGGCCCTGATGGTGGTGGCCTACCTGGCTCTTGTGGAAGCCATCAAGTCGCGCTTCTTCCGACCCCTGGGAGGCCCGCGCCTGGCCGTCCCGGCCGCTCCCCACGTGCGCCGAACGCACCGGGTGGCCGGCCGCTGGCGGAAGCAGAGCGCAGGAAGGCGTCGCGCGGCGGTCGCTGGCAGCCGGTCGCCGATTGGACTCCCGCCATCGTAGATCTGCCTGACGGCGGCTTCCAGCTGCGGCCAGATCCCAATGTCGTGCGCTCGCTGCGGCTCATGGCTGTGGCGAGCACGCTGATCACGCTGGTGCTGGCCGGCGTCATCGTGTTCCGCTTGAGGTCCTCTGCTCTCGGCCTTCTGCTGGTAGTGGTCAGCCTGTCCGGCGGCGCGCTGCTCTGGTTCGGCCTCCAGCCCCCGACGCTGCAGGCCGGCGCCGACGAGCTCAGCGTCCTTGCCCCCGGCAGCCGCCAGCAGATGCCGCGCTCCGACCTGGCCCTGGTCTTTCGCGGCCAGATCTTCGGTCGCGGCCGCACCTCCGCGTGGGTGCCGAGCTACGTATTCGTGGCCCGGGACGGCAGGGTCGGCCTCTCGGTTCCCTCCTCCCGGTTCACGGAGGAGGGCATGGC
>DATGVT010000320.1:0-2423 GCA_035300005.1 Candidatus Acidiferrales bacterium | reverse complement strand
CCGCGACCAGGTCGCCGCCGGCGGCGGCGCCGCCGCCGGTCCGCTGACCATCTTCGCCTCCTGCCTGGTCGACCGCGCGCAGCCGGCGGCGGGCAGGGCCCTGGAGCGGATCGCGCGCGCCGCCGGCTACCGGGTCGAGTTCCCCGCCGCCCAGTGGTGCTGCGGCCTGATCGCGGCCAACGCCGGGCGCTTCGACCAGGGTGCCGCCCTGGCTCGCGAGCTGCTGGAGGCGCTGGGGCCGAGCGAGGGGCCGGTGGTCACGCCGTCTGCCTCCTGCTTCGGCGCGCTCAGCTTCGACTCCTCCGATTGGGGCGTCAACGGCGCCGGCCTGGACGCCCTCCGTGAGCGGCTGCACGACTCCACGCGCTTCGTCCTCGGCCTCCTGGAGAAGCGGCCCGGACTGGTGACGCGGGGCGACCCGGTTCGGGTCGCCTATCACGACTCCTGCCAGTCGCTGCGCCAGCTGGGGCTGAAGGCGGAGCCGCGCCGGCTGCTGGAGCTGTGCGGCTACGAGGTGGTCGACCTGCCGGACATCGCCAACTGCTGCGGCTTCGGGGGCACTTTCAGCCTGGACTGGCCGCAGGTGGCCGACCGCCTGACCGAGTGGAAGCTTGACGCGGTGCGTCAGACGGGCGCCCGCCTGCTGGCCTCCGACAATCCGGGCTGCCTGCTCCAGATCGAGGCCGGGGCGCGCCGGAGGCGACTGGACCTGCGGGTGGCGCACGTGCTGGAGCTGGTCGCCGAGCGTCTCGCCGGGTGAGGATCGCCGCCGCCGCCCTCGCGCTGCTGGTCTGCGCCTGCGCGCAGGCGACCGCTCCGGCGGCCTCGCCCCGCCCCAGCCCATCGCCGGCCCCCAGCCCTCTGAATTCGCCTCTGCCCTCTCCGAGCCCCTCGCCACCGCCCGTGCCCCAGCGCGCCGAGGCGCCGCTTCCGGAGGCGCGCGAGGAGACGGCGGCGGCCGCCGCCGGCGGGCGGCTGTACGTGCTGGGCGGCTTCGATGGGGCCGGGCGCAGCAGCCGCAGCGTGTTCGTGTACGACGGCGGCGGCTGGAGCCTGGGTCCGGCGCTGCCGATCGGGCTCGACCACCCCTCGGCCGCGGTCCTGGGCGACGACCTCTACCTGGCCGGCGGCTTCAGCGCCGGCCCGGCGTCGGCCCGGGTCTTCAAGCTGGCCGGCGGCGCCGGCGGCTGGAGCGAGGTGGCCTCGCTCCACCATGCCCGGGGGGCGCTGGCGCTGGTGGCGGTGGACGCCAGCCTCTACGCGCTGGCCGGCAACAGCGGCGCGGGCCAGGTGGCGCCGGCCGAGGTCTACGACGCCGCCGCCAACTCCTGGGCCGACCTGCCCGCCCTGCCGCAGCCCCGGAACCACGTGGCCGGCTTCGGCTACGAGCGGCAGGTCTGCGTAGCGGGCGGGCGGTCGCCCAACCTGGCTCGGGTCGACTGCTACGAGCCCGCCACCGGCGCCTGGCGGCGCCTGCCCGACCTGCCCCAGCCGACCAGCGGAGCCGGCGGCGGGGTGCTCAACGGCCAGGTCGTGGTCGCCGGGGGAGAGAACCCGCAGGAGTCGTTCATCGTCGAGCAGCTGGCCCGCTTCCGGGACGGGGCCTGGAGGTGGGAAAAGATGCTGGTGCCGCGGCACGGCATCCAGCTGGCGGAGTTCCAGGGGCGGCTCTGGGCCTGCGGCGGCGCGACCCAGGCGGGCCTGCACCCGGTGGCCGACTGCACGTCCATCGCCTGACATTGGCCGCTCGAGGCTTGACCCGGTAATTCAACCAGCGTAGAATTCTACGCGTGATGAATTCTCGCCCCGGTCCCCGCCAGGCGGCGGAGGCGGTCCTGCCCCCGATGCTGGCCGGCCTGGCGGTGCTGGTGACTCTGATGGCGCTCATCGCGAGCGCCCTCCACGACCCCAAGCCCCACGACATCCCGGTCGGCCTGGCCGGACCGGGTCCCGCCGTCGATCAGCTTCGAGAGAGGCTCGGCTCGGCGGCTCCGGGGGCCTTCGCCTTCGCGGTCTACGAGTCCGAGGAGGCCGCCCGCCGAGCGCTTGACGCGCGCCAGGTGGACGGCGCGCTGTTCCTGGGCCCGAGCCCACGCCTGGTCGTCGCCGGCGCGGCCGGGGACGCGGTGGTGGGGGTCATCACCGGAGTCTTCAGCGGCGCCTTCGGCGCCCAGGGAACCCGCCTGGGGGTCGAGGTGGTCCACCCGTTTGCGGCCGGAGACCCCCACGGGCTGGTCCTCTTCTTCCTGGTGGTGGCGGTCTCCCTGTCGGCGATCGTGTCCCAGGTCGTCGTGCTGGTCAGGGCCCCGGGCCTGCTGGGGCGGGTTGTCGTCCTGGTCGTCTACCCGGTGCTGGCCGGGCTCGCCGCCTGGGCGACCACGCTGGTGATCACCGGCGCCTATGGCGACCAGTTCTGGGAGGTG
>DATGVT010000319.1:0-6195 GCA_035300005.1 Candidatus Acidiferrales bacterium | reverse complement strand
GCCGTCCTTTAGCGTGCTTTCGGCCACCGCGGCGACCGCATCGTGTAGAACCGCGGCGCGAATCGCGGCGCGGTGGAGTCGAAGCACGATCCCCGGCCGGTCGCGCTCCAGCGCAGGCAGGATGTGGCGCCGAACGCGGACACGCGCGTAGGCCGTGTTGGTGTTCGCGGGGTCCTGCAGCGGTTCGATTCCCCGGTAGTCCAAATAGCCGTTGACCTCGCGCCTCCACACCGACAGCAGCGGGCGCACGAACACCCCGCGCCGCGCGGGCATGCCGCGCAGGCCCGCCAGGCCACACCCACGCAAGAGATGAAGGACGGCGCCCTCCACCACATCGTCGGCGGTGTGCGCGATCGCGACGACGTCTGCGCCGGTCTGCGCACGTGTGCGCTCGAGAAAGTCGTAACGAAGCGTGCGGGCGCCAGCCTGAACAGAACCGCGCGGCAGTGGGCCCGCCCGGCGCTCGATCAGCACGTCGACGCCGACACGGCTGCACAGCGCGCGCACATGCTCGGCGACGCGGTCCGACTCAGTCTGCAATGCGTGGTCGTAGTGGGCCGCGACCACCGAGTGGCCCTCCTCGCACAGCGCGAGCAGCAAGGCGGTGCTGTCAGGGCCACCAGAAACGGCGACCAGCACGCGATCTCCGGACGCGATCAGCCCAGACTTGCGCAGTCCAAGCAGCAGCGGGTGAGGCGAGTGCGTCATTTCTGCGAAGGGCATGGTGGTGCCGGCTGGACTCGAACCAGCGACAACGCGATTATGAGTCGCGCGCTCTACCACCTGAGCTACGGCACCACGTGCCGGAGTAAGACTAACGAGCCGCCTGCGCTCGTGCCTTGAGCTTCCGCTTCTTAACGCGGTGCTTCGCGATCGCGACCCGCTTCCTTTTGTTCATCCAGCGACTCCATAAATAGGACGAAGCCGAGCACGCCTCGGCTTCGTTGATTCTGCGAATGGTTGCGGAGGTCGGATTCGAACCGACGACCTTCGGGTTATGAGCCCGACGAGCTGCCGCTGCTCCACTCCGCGCCTCGATTATACCCAGGGCGGCGGCGAGGCCCGGGCCGGCTAGCGGTACCGGCCGCCCCGCTTGGAATCCAGGTTCCGGCGCACGTCGAGCAGGCGCTCCTCGCTGGTCTTCAGGAAGCGCGAGAGCTTCTCTTCGAATGCCGGGTCGGCTCCCACCGGGAGCAGCTTCTCCTTGCGCCCCCGGCGCCAGCGGCTGCTGACCTCGGCCGGGGCCTCCCGAGTCTGCTTCAGTGAGAGGTCGTACTTGCCGTTGGCCGGGTTCACCTGCAGCACCTTCACGCGGACCTGCTCGTTGACCTTCAGGTAGTCGCGCACGTCGCGGACGTACTCGTAGGCGATCTCGGAGATGTGGATGAGCCCGCCGGCGCCGCCGGCCAGGCTGACGAAGGCGCCGAAGTGAGTGATGCCGGTGACGGTGCCTTCGACGACGCTGCCGACGTCGACCCGGCCGTCTGCCGAGCTGCCGTTGCTCGACGTCATCCCGGCTTCGGCAGGCGGGGTCAGCGTTTCACCTGGGCCAGCGATTGACGAGCCACCTCCTGACGGTTTCGACCGGACCCACCTCATCTGTCTGCACTTTCCTTGCCGCCGCGGGCGCTGCCGCGGGTGCCGGAGACGCGGCCCCGGTGCCGGCGGTCGGCCGGCTGACGAGGTACAGCTTCTCGTCGCTGCGCGCGTACCCGTTCAGCCGCGCTTCTTCCTCGGCCGCAGCTCCCGAAGTCATCGCCTCGATGTCCTTCTGGTAGCCCTGGTTCTGCGCAGCCAGCGCGCTGTTCTGGGCGCGCAGCTGCGAGGCCTGAAAGGCCATGCGCTGGTCGACGACTGCCTCCTGGGCGAACGACCACACCACCCAGACCCCCGCCACCCCGACCCCCAGCAGGAGCAGGAGGTCGCGCGACCAAGGCACCCTCTTATTGACTTCTCCAGCGGTGGCGACCGCGTTGCTGTGACTCATGCTGTGACGTTCGCGGGCAGCGGCGCCGCGGGACGATCGAGGACTATAGCAAAGGGCCGATCGAGATGCGAACGGTCAGCGCGTCTCCGCCCACAGGCGCTCCAGCTCGCCGGGCTCCTGGTCCCGGATCTCGCGCCCCTGCTCGCGCAGACGGGCTTCGAGGGCCGCGAAACGGCGGCCGAAGCGGCGACCGGCGGCCCTCAGGGCGTCCTCCGGGTTGACCTTCAGCTGGCGGGCCAGGCTGACCAGGGCGAAGAGCAGGTCGCCGAGCTCGTCGAAGGCCTGGCCGGCGTCGGCCGCCGCCAGCTCCGCCGCCTCCTCGGCCACCTTCTCGGCGGCGCCGGATGGGGACTCGAAGTCGAAGCCCACCCTGGCCGCGCGCTTCTGCAGGGCGAGGGACCAGGCCAGGGCGGGGAGGCTGCGCGGCACCCGAGCCAGGACCGACTCCTCAGGCCGCCCGGCGGCGGCCGCCTCGTGGGCCTTCTGCAGCTCCCAGTTGCGCAGCACGTGGTCGGCGTCCTCGACGGCGACGTCGCCGAAGACGTGCGGGTGCCGGCGCACCATCTTGGCCGCCACCGACTCCGAGACCTGGGCGGCGTCGAAGCGCTCCTCCTGGGCCGCGATCTCGGCGTGCATCGCGATCTGGAGCAGGAGGTCCCCGAGCTCTTCTTTGAGCTTGGCGTGGTCCCCGGCGTCGATGGCCTCCAGCACCTCGTAGGTCTCCTCGAGCAGGTAGGGGCGCAGCGACTCGTGCGTCTGCTCTTTGTCCCAGGGGCAGCCGTCGGGGGCGCGCAGCCGGGCCACGACCTCGAAGATGGCGCCCACTCCGGGCTTGAACGGCGGCTGCTGCGGCTCAGGCATTGGCGCTGATTCTGGCACCCTCGTAGAGCTCGGCCATCTCGTCGAGCACCTGCAGCAGGTCCTGCTGCCAGCCCTCGCCCTGGCGGCGGAAGCGGAGCCGGTTGGGCTGGATCTGGAGCCGGCCCGGCAGCCGGCGCGCCAGCTCGTCCACGTCCAGCCTGCGGTCGGGGTCGACCTTGATCAGGATGTCGCGGCCGTCGGCGATCACGGCCCGCAGGCCGAGCCGCTGGCCGCGGAGCTTGACCCGCAGCGAGTAGGCCAGGTTGTCCAGCTGCCTGGGCGGCGGGCCGTGGCGGTCGCGCAGCGAGCGCAGCAGCGCCTCCAGCTGCTTCTCGTCCTCGGCCGCGGCCAGCTGCCGGTAGGCGCCCAGGCGGAGCCGCTCGTCGCGGATGTAGGAGCGAGGGATGAAGTGGTCCAGCGGAAGGTCGAGGTTCATCTCGGCGGTGGAGAGCACGTCGCCCACCACCGACTCCTCGGCGCCTGACCGCAGGCGGGCGACGGCGGCCTGCAGCATCTGCATGTACATCTCGAAGCCGACCGACGCGATGGCGCCGTGCTGCTCGGTGCCGAGCAGGTTGCCGGCGCCGCGGATCTCGAGGTCGCGGAGGGCGATCTTGAATCCCTGGCCCAGCTCGTGGAGGCCGGAGATCACGTCCAGCCGCTTGTCGGCGCCCTCGGTCAGCGAGCGGCGGGGGTCATAGAGGAAGTAGGCGTAGGCGCGCTTGCCGCCGCGGCCGACCCGGCCCCGCAGCTGATAGAGCTGGGCCAGGCCGAAACGGTCGGCCCGCTCCACGACCAGGGTGTTGACGTTCGGGATGTCGAGGCCGGATTCGATGATGGTGGAGCAGACCAGGATGTCGTAGCGCCCGGCGGCGAAGTCGACCATGACGGTCGCCAGCTCCTCCTCGGGCAGCTGCCCGTGGCCGACCGCGAGCCGGGCCTGCGGAACCAGCCGGCGCACGCGCTCGGCGGCGGCCTGGATGCTGCGGACTCGGTTGTGGACGTAGTAGACCTGGCCGCCCCGCTCCAGCTCGCGCTGGAGAACCTCGCGGACCAGCTCGTCATCGTCGGCGGTGACGTAGGTCTTGATCGGCTGCCGGTCCTCGGGCGGGGTCTGGATGACGCTCATGTCGCGGATCCCGGCGACCGCCATGTGCATGGTCCGCGGGATGGGCGTGGCGGAAAGGGAGAGGACGTCGACCTGGGTCCGCAGCTTCTTCAGGCGCTCCTTCTGCATCACGCCGAAGCGCTGCTCCTCGTCGACGATGACCAGGCCCAGGCGCTTGATCCTGACGTCCCGCTGGAGCAGCCGGTGGGTGCCGATCACGATGTCGACCTGGCCCGCCTTGAGGCCGGCCAGGGTGCGGGCCTGCTCCTCTTCGCTGCGGAAGCGGGAGAGCATCTCCACCATCACCGGGTAGGGCTTCAGCCGCTCGCCGAAGACCAGGAAGTGCTGCTGGGCGAGGACTGTGGTCGGCGCCAGCAGCGCCACCTGGCGGCCGCCCATGACGGTCTTGAAGGCGGCCCGCAAGGCGAGCTCGGTCTTGCCGAAGCCGACGTCGCCGCAGAGGAGGCGGTCCATCGGCCGGTCCGACTCCATGTCGGCCTTGATCTCGGCCAGGGCGGCCGTCTGGTCGGGCGTCTCCTCGTAGGGGAAGGAGGCCTCCAGCTCCTCCTGCCAGGCGGTGTCGGGAGCGGAGGTGAAGCCGGGCTTCGCCTCCCGGAGCGCGTAGATGCGCAGCAGCTCGTCGGCGACGTCCTGCACCGCGCGCCGGGCCCGGCTCCGGGCGCGCTCCCAGTCCCCGGTGCCCAGGCGGTGCAGCGCGGGCGCGCCGTCGCCGCCGCCCAGGTACTTCTGGACCCGGTCCAGGTTCTCGACCGGCACGAAGAGGCGATCGCTCTCGGCGTACTCCAGCTCCAGGTACTCGCGCTGGGCGCCGTCGGACTCGATCAGGCGCATGCCCCCGAAGCGGGCGATGCCGTGGTCCACGTGCACGACCAGCTCGCCGGGCTCGTAGTCCAGGCTGAATCCGGGCTCGGGCCGCCGGTCCCCCGCGGCCGGGCGCCGCACCGGGCGGCGGACGCGGCCGAAGAGCTCGGAGTCGCCCAGCAGCACCAAGCCCAGCGCGGGCTGCGCGCAGCCCGCGGGCAGGTCCAGGTCGGCCGAGACCACGCCCGGCGCCAGCTCCAGGTCGAGGTCCAGCTCGACCCCGCGCGAGGCGGGGTCGCCGAGCCCTTCCTGGGCGGCCAGCTCGGCCACCCGCTGCCCCTGCTCGCTGGCGAGGACGACCGTGGCCCCGGCGGCGGCCCGGGCCCCGAGGGAGGCCAGGGCTCCCGGCCGGCCGACGACCGGCTCCGCCTCGACCCAACCCAGGTCGGCGCCGCCCTCCAGCTCGCTGGCCACCACCTCCACCCGGCGCTGTCGGGCCAGATCCTCGGACAGCCGCTCCAGCGGCACCAGCGGCAGCTCGAAGTCGCGGGGGAGCTCATGGTCGGTGGAGTCGGCCGCGGCCAGGCCGAGCGTCTCCTGGGCCAGCTCGCGCGCCGCCGCCAGCTGGCGCTCCGGCTCCAGGTCCACGACCAGGACGTCCGGCGGCAGGTGCTGGAGCAGGCTGGGGCGGGCCGGGTCCAGGTAGCCCGCGTAGAACTCGACCCCCGGGAACCAGGCCCCGGCACCGAGCCGCTCCAGCTCGTCGTCCCACTGCGCGCGCACGTCCGCGCGCAGCCCGTCCAGGCCGCGGCGGGCCCGCTCGGCCGCCTGGGCGCCGCGCTGGGCGCCGAGCAGCACCTCGCGCCCGGGCCGGATGGTGACCCCCGGCACCGGCATCACCGAGCGCTGGTTCTCGGGGTCGAAGATGCGCAGCGTCTCCACCTCGTCGCCCAGCCACTCGGCGCGCACGGGCGCCGTGGCGGCGGCCGGGAAGACGTCCAGGATTCCGCCGCGGAGCGCGAACTGGCCCCGCTCCTGGACCAGGGGCTCGCGGGAGTACCCGAGCTCCACCAGGCGGCCGGCGAGGGCGGTCGGGTCTGCGCGCAGCCCGGGCTGCAGGAGGAGCGTCGCCCGGGCCAGGTCGGCCGGCGAGATGGTCATCCGCTGGGCGGCGCGCCGCGAGGACGCGACCAGGCAGGGCTCCTCCGCCGACCCGGCCAGAGCGGCCAGGGCCTCCAGCCGGCGGCTGACCGCCTCGTCGAAGGCCGGCGGCCGGTCCAGGAAGGAGACAGCAACCTCCGCGAAGAGATGGGTCGCCGGGGACCCGGCCAGCCAGGGCCGCAGCTCGTCCAGAATCCGCTCCGGGCCGGGCGCCAGCAGCAGCACCGAGCGGCCGCGCGCGGCCGCCGCCCGCGCC
>DATGVT010000318.1:0-2796 GCA_035300005.1 Candidatus Acidiferrales bacterium | reverse complement strand
CCAGGTGATAGTCCTCGTTGCTGGCGGCGCCGTCCACGCCCAGCCCGACGGGCGCGCCCGCGGCCCGCAGCTCGACCACCGGGCAGGCGCCGGAGCCGAGCCGCATATTGCTGGAGGGGCAGTGGGCGACTCCGGTTCGGGTGGACCCCAGCCGCGCCACCTCGGCCGGCGTGAAGTGCACACCGTGCGCGAGCCAGACGTCGTCGCCGATCCAGCCCACGTCCTCCAGCAGGTCCAGCGGTCGGTGGCCGAAGCGCTCGCGGCAGAACCGCTCTTCGTCCAGGGTCTCGGCCAGGTGGGTGTGCAGCCGGAGCCCGAGCCGGCGCGCCAGCCGGGCCGACTCGCGCATCAGGCCGGTGGTCACGCTGAAGGGCGAGCAGGGCGCCACCGCCACCCGGCACATGGACCCCGGCGCGGGATCGTGGAAGCGTTTGGCCAGCAGCTCGGTCTCGGCCAGGATGCGGTCTTCGTCCTCGACCAGGCGGTCGGGCGGGAGGCCGCCCCTGGACTCTCCCAGGCTCATCGAGCCGCGGCAGGGATGGAAGCGGATGCCCAGCTCGGCGGCGGCGGCGACCAGGGCCTCGAAGATGCCCGTCGCTCCGCGTGGGAAGACGTAGTGGTGATCGGTGGTCAGCGTGCAGCCGGAGAGCAGCAGGCGGCCGAGCGCCGCCCTCGCGGCCCAGCGCACGACCTCGGCGTCGAGGCCGGCCCAGACCGGGTAGAGCGTCTTCAGCCAGCCGAAGAGACCGGCGTCGGGAGCGTAGCCGCGGGTGGCCCACTGATAGAGATGGTCGTGGGCGTTGACCAGGCCGGGGACGGCGACGCAGCCGGGCAGGTCGAGGCGCTCGTCGGCCTCCGGCGGCTGCCCGGAGCCGACCTCGGCCACCATCCCGTCCCTGGCCAGCAGCCAGCCTCCTGGCAGCTCCCGAGTGCCGGTGGCCAGGAGGCCGGCTCTGACCAGGAGCGTCATCGCCGCTTGAGCACCGCGGCCGCGCGCTGGGCGGCCTCGAAGATGCGGACGTAGCCGGTGCAGCGGCAGAGGTTGCCGGAGAGCGCCTCCCGCACCGCGTACTCGTCGGGCTCGCTCTTGCGCTTCAGGAGATCGGTCAGGGCGACCACGAAGCCTGGCGTGCAGAAGCCGCACTGCACGCCGCCCGCCATCACCATCGCCTCCTGCACAGCCCGGCCCACAGGATCGTGCGCCAGGCCCTCGACGGTGGTCACGGCGGCGCCGGCGGCGTCGGCGGCGAGCACCAGGCAGGCGCAGACCAGCCGGCCGTCCAGCAGCACCGAGCAGGAGCCGCACTCGCCCTGCTCGCAAGCGTTCTTGCTGCCGAAGAGGGCCAGGCGCTCGCGCAGAAAGTAGAGCAGCGACTCGCCCTCCCAGGCCTCGGCCTCGCGCGGCTCGCCGTTGACGGTCAGGCCGATCCGCACGGCCCCAGTATCGCGCCCGGGCAGCGGGACCCTACCTGGGCAGCGGCGGTATGGGCGAGACCTGGGGCGCCGGCGGGCGGCCGGGCGCCGGCGGCGCACCCACCTGCCCAGCCGAGGCGCGAGGGACCGGGGCCACCGGCGGCACCTGGGGCGCCCCGGTGTGCATCACGAAGGACCGGATCATGGTGCCGGCCGGGACGAAGAGCTGGCTGCCCGCCTCGCTCGGGGTGACGAAGTGGTTGACCCCGAAGCTCGTCGCACTCTGGAAGAACTTGGCGCCTGTGTTCGCGTCCCAGCCCCAGAGCCCGCTGCCGTTGATGTCGATGGCCCAGACCACGCCTCCGGCCACGATCGGCGGCCCGAAGGTGCCGCTGACCGTGTGCCACGAAGGGGCCGCGCAGATTGCGTCGCAGAGGCTGAAGGAGGGCGTCGAAGTGTTGAGGCTGAGGCTCACGACGCCGTGGCCGTGGCACTCCAGGTACACGCGGCCATTGGCAAAGGCGAAGGAGCCGAAGGTCGCGTTGGCGTGGTTGCCGACGCAGACGTCGGCGCCGACGTACGGCGAGCGGGCCGGGAACAGCTGGCCGTTCACTCCACCCAGGTTGTTGGGGTCGAGCAGGAAGCCCTGGCCGTACTTGCCCGATGTGAAGGCCAGGTTGGGGTTGATCAGGATCGGGCTGGCCGAGCCCAGATCCTCGTCAGGACCGCACCAGTGGCTGGACCAATCCTGGGGCTGGAAGAAGGTTGTCGAGGAGAGGGTGCCGTTGGCCCTTACCACAGCATCACTGGTTCCCGCGCAGGGGATCGCGTTGCCGGTCGCGAAGATGACCCCGCCGGTGGCGTCGTCGATGACCACCCCTCCGGGCGCCCAGATCCCCGAAGCGGTGGTTGGAGTCTCGTAGACCTTCAGCGGGCTGACTCCGTCGGTGGGTACCCCGACCACCCACCCGTGGTAGCTCCCGCAGTCACCTGCCCGGCCGCCGAACGGCACATAGACGTAGCCGTTGGCCACCGCCAGGGCGCCCCGCTGCTGCTGGATGGTCCGGTCGAAGGTCCCGTCGCCGATGGTGAGGGGGATGACCGTCGGCAGCTGGGCCGCGCCCGAGGCCAGGTTGAGACCATAGACGCGGTAGAGGTCGTCGCTGGCCTCGAGGTCCGCGACGTAAATCCGGCCCGCCAGGGTGTCGATCACGGGCGTGCCCAGAATCCCCTGAGTAAAGCCGCCACACTGCCAGCCGCCTGTCTCCGGTGCCGCCAGGTGGTTCGACCAGACGACGCTGCCGTCCGCCTGGTTGAGTGCGTAGACCGTGTTGTTCAGCGTTGCCGCGTACACGATCCCCCCGTTGACGAGCGGCTCGGCGT
>DATGVT010000317.1:0-2463 GCA_035300005.1 Candidatus Acidiferrales bacterium | reverse complement strand
CGCTCAGCCTGGCCTCCGGGCTGGCCGCGGCCGGCGTCCACCTGGCCGCGATCGGAGCGGCGACCCTCTACAACCTGGGGCTGAAGGCGACACTGCTGAGCGTAGTCCCCTACGCCGCCGCCTTCTCGCTCCTGCCCGCCTTCATAACCCTGGGCCTCGACCCCTCCCGCTGGGCGCCGGCCTGGGCCGTGGCGGCGGGCGGCCTGATCGGCGCTGGCGCCCACTTCACCCAGGTCCTCACCGATCCCGCCGGCCTCCCGCAGAAGCTGGGGCGGAGGGGATCCGCCCTGGCGGCCGCGCTGCTCTACGCCTCGGCGGCGCTCCTGATCGGCAGCCCGCTGCTGGCCCTGGCGGTGGCGTTCGCGGTGGGCCTGACGGCGCTGCTGGCGCCCGGGCAGGCGTTCAGGGTCGCGATGGTGGCCGCGGGCGCGGTGGTGGTGCTGTTCCTGGCCGGCGGGACGAGGCTCTAGCTAGCCGTAGATGAAGCCGCGCAGGGTGGAGAGCTGGCCCGGGCGGATGGTCCGCGAGCTGACGATCCCGTAGCCCACGAAGTTCATCTCGGAGACCAGCCAGGACCCGTCCGGATACGTCTGCTCCACGTAGGCCACGTGGCCCAGCCAGCTCTCGCCGGTGACCATGATGGCGCCTGCCTTGGCGGTCTGGCCCTCGGGGTAGCCCGCCGCCCTGGCGTTGTCCCACCAGTACCAGGCGTCGCCGCCCCAGGTGACGTTGCGCTTGGTGGCCGCGTACCAGGTGCAGTAGCCCCAGGGGAAGCGGGTGGCGTTGAAGGGGCCGGGGCCGTAGCTGCCGACGATCGAGTGCCAGGCGGTGCCGCTGTAGCGGATGGCCAGCGAGGGGGGGTCCGGCAGGACGATGGTCAGCTCGGGTCCCTTCCCGCCGGGGACCACGATCTGAAGTCCGGCCGGGAGGTCCCAGTCGCGGAGCCGGTTGAAGTCGGCGATCACGTTGGGGTCGACGCGGTACGCCGCGGCCAGGCTCTCGACGGTGTCGCCGGACTGGGTGGTGACGACGACGCCCTGCACCGGTGGGACGTTGAGCTTGTCGCCCAGCTTGATCCGGTCGGTCGTCTTGAGGCCGATGTTCGACCACCGGATCTGCTCCACGGTGACGCCGAAGCGAGCCGCGATCCCGGCCAGGTCCTCACCGTCCACCACGGTGTAGAGGCTGGGGCTGTGGGTGACCGGGGCCGAGGTCGGGATGGCGAGCGGCTTGATGATCGTGGAGAGGCGGCCGAGGCTGACGTCGCCGACCGATCCGCCCTCGCCCATGACGGCTCCCTCGGCGGAGACGGCGCCCAGCCGGAAGCCCAGGTACGCGGGGAGGTGACGATCGATGGTCGCGAATCCTGACAGGCCGACCGCTATCGAGATGACGACGGCATGGGTCAGGTATCGGCTGACTGCCAAATGGTTACCCCCGTTCCGGGCTCACCGCGGGCGGGTGGACCCCCCAAAGACGGCGGAAGGCTAGCAGAGCCCCGGATGGACTGTCAAACCCTTTGACCATTTGGATAGCCGTGAATTCGAATTCGGGTGGCCCTCGAACACCCGTACGCGAGGGATCGGCCAGGCCCGAGCGGCGAGGATCGCCCGCCGCCGTTATCTTTGCCTGCACATGAAGGACCTGACCGGCCAGCAGCTCCACAACTACCAGGTCTTCGAGCGGCTGGGTACGGGCGGGATGGCGGTCGTCTACCGGGCGGTGCAGCAGCCTCTGGGCCGGGAGGTGGCGCTGAAGGCCCTGATGCCGGCGCTGGTGGAGGCGGCGGGCTTCATCGAGCGCTTTCAGAACGAGGCCAAGACCCTGGCCCGCCTCGACCACCCCAACATCCTCCCCATCTACGACTTCGAGCAGACGCCGGAGGTCGTGTTCCTGACCATGCCGCTGGTCAGGGGCGGCACGCTCCGCGACCTGCTGCGGAAGGGCCCGCTCGACTCGCTGACCGCGTGGCGCTACCTGCGCGAGGTCGGCGAGGCCCTGCACTACGCGCATGAGGCGGCCATCATCCACCGCGACCTGAAGCCGGCCAACGTCCTGATCCACGCCGACGGCCGGGGCCTGCTGGCCGACTTCGGGCTCGCCCGCAGCAGCGACCAGCCCCTGGACCTGACCGCGGCCGGGTACTCGGTGGGGACGCCCGGCTACATGGCGCCCGAGCAGGTGATAGGCCAGCCCTTCGACCGCCGGGCGGACATCTACGCGCTGGGGGTGATGACCTTCGAGATGCTGACCGGGCGGCTGCCCTACGAGGGGTCGACGCCGATAGAGATCGCCTTCGCCACCGTCAACGCCCCCGTACCCTCGGCCTGCGCGCTGAACCCGCTGCTGCCAGACGAGCTCGACCGCCTGCTGCAGAAGGTGCTGGCGAAGGACCCGGCCCAGCGGCCCCCGACGGCGGCGATCCTGGTCGCCGAGCTGGGGCGCCTGCCGCAGCAGCGGGTT
>DATGVT010000316.1:0-2961 GCA_035300005.1 Candidatus Acidiferrales bacterium | reverse complement strand
CTCGCGGAGGACGCGCACGCTCTCGTCCAGGATGACCTGCACAGCGCGGGGGTCGGTCTGGAACTCGAGTCCCTTCGCCAGCCGCCGGGCTCGGGCGGAGGGCGTCACCGTGCGCAGGTCCAGAAGGCGGCCCTCGGCTTTGGAAACCACCTTCTGCGCGACCACCACCACGTCGCCGTCCTGAAGCCGGACCCCGCCCGCGATCAGGCGCGCCAGGTCGTCACCCGGCTGCACCTCGGGCAGCCCCCGCACCGGGATGACCTCGATGCCCGCCGCCGGCTTGAACGGGTGCTCGAGGTCGGCCGGCTCGTCCAGGTCCAGGGCCAGCTCGGGCAGCGACCGGCTCGAGAAGGGGACTCCGCGCGCCCGGGCGTCGGCCTCGAACCGGGGCAGCGAGTCGTCGCCGAAATGGAGGCCGATCACGTCCGGCGGGCGCAGGTAGAGCGCGTTGGTGCCCCGGCGGCCGGCCGCCGCCGCCGCCACCACGACCTTCGGCCCCCCCTCGGCGCCCGCCTGAAGGAGGGTCGCGAGCGCGTCTCGGCTGACCAGCGGCAGGTCGCTGGAGAGGAGGATCACGGCCTCCGCGCCGCCGGCGAGGGCGCGCTTCACGCCCCGCCGCGCCGCCGGATTCTGGCCCTGGGGCCGGGCTTCGAGCAGCACCTCGGCCCCCGCCCGCCGGGCCAGCTCCGCCGCCTCCGGCGAGCCGCAGACCGCGAGCACCCGGTCCCCAGCCCGCGCCGCCTCCAGGGCCCGCCCGGCGCTGGCGATCGCCAGCCGGTGCCGCTCCTCGGGACCCAGCACCGGTCCCAGCCGCTGCTTGGCGGTCGCGAAGTCCTTGATCAGGACCACGACCCAGGTCATCCGAAGCGCCTCCGCAGGCGGGGCAGAACCTCCTCGCCGTAGAGCCTCAGGAAGCGGCCCTGGTCCTGGCCGGGGGCGTGGAACACAAGGTGTTTGAAGCCAAGCTCCAGATACGGCCGCATCTGCTCGACGTGCTCGTCGGGGTCGTCGGAGACCAGCCAGCGCCGGTGTGCCTCGGCTTCCACCTCGCGCGCGCGCCGCTCCATCTCGCGGGGGTCGTCGATGCCGGCCTTGGCCTCGCCGGGCAGCGCGAGCGCCGCCCAGATCCTGGTGTCCTTCAGCGCCCGCGCCCGGTCGTGGTCGTAGGAGACCTTCATCTCGATCATCTTCGCGACCCCGGCCGGCTCGCGGCCGGCGGCCCGCGCGCCCTCGGCCAGGGCGGGGAGCAGGGTGTCGCGGTAGAGCTCGAGGCCCTTGCCCGAGGTGCAGATGAAGCCCTCCGCGGCGCGCCCGGCGAACTTCGCCACCTGGGGCCCGGAGGCGCCGACGTAGATCGGCACCGGCTCCCGCGGCCGGTCGTAGATGGTGGCGTTGCGGGTGCGGTAGAACTCGCCGTCGAAGGTGACCAGCTCCCGCGACCAGAGCTCCTTGATCAGCTGCACCGCCTCGCGCAGGCGGGCGAAACGCTCCTTCAGCTCCGGCCACTCGATGCCCAGCGCGCCCTCGTTCAGGTGCTCGCCGGTGCCCACCCCCAGCACGATGCGGCCGGGGTAGAGCACCCCCAGGGTGCCGAACCCCTGCGCAACCAGGCCGGGGTGATAGCGGAGGGTCGGCGTCAGCACGCTGGTGCCCAGCTCCAGCCGGCGGGTGCGCTCGCCGGCGGCCGCCAGCCAGGCCACCGAGAAGGGGGCGTGGCCGTCGGAGTGCCGCCAGGGCTGGAAGTGGTCGCTGATGTAGCAGGAGTCGAAGCCCTGCTCCTCGGCCAGCACGGCGAACTCGAGCAGCTCGCGGGGGCCGAACTGCTCGGCCGAGGCCTTGTAGCCGAGCTTCAGGCTCACTGGCGGCTCGAGTAGCGCTTCCAGGAAAAGCCGATGCCGCCCGCGGCGGCGCCCACCAGGACGACCGCCAGGGCGGCCAGGCTGCGGCCGTCGAAGGAGGAGATCGCGCTCCAGGTGAGAAGGCCGATCACCAGCAGGGCCAGGCCAATCATCGCCAGAAGGATCACGACCCGGTGGCGTTTCAAGCCGGCCGGCCCCGGCGGATGGCTTCCTGGAGCAGGCCCTCTAGCTCCTCCAGCGGCTGCTCGCGGCGGAAGTCGCCCACCTCCTCCGAGTGCAGCTGGTCGCCTGCCCACCAGAGCGCCCGCACCCGGTAGGCCTCGGGGCGCGTCTCCTCCCAGATCACGTCCACCCGGGCCTCGTCGTCGCCGCGGGGCAGGGTCAGCCGCCAGATCGGATCCTCGTTGAAGAACTCGTGCAGCCGGGCTCCCTCGGAGCGGGCCACCCGGCGGATGGCGGGGGCCACCACCTCGAAGGCGGCGTCCATCTGCCCCAGCTTGTCCCACGAGGTCCCGGCCATGCCCTCCCTAAGCTTATTTCGTCCTGTGGGACCGCCTGAGGCCCGGCCGGGAGAGGCCGGCGAGAGATTCGGTGTCCAGGCGAGACGAGCCGTAGGAAGGGGTGGCGAGAGGAGGAGCGCATTAGGCGATGCGTGACGACGAAGCGTCGGGGTCCCCTGACACCCGGATCGGCCGCATGGGCGCCGAAGGTCCGTCGGCACCTTCCGGCCGGGGCTCACAGACCGTGCATCTGGAGTCGGTGACCTCCACGCAGGAGGTCGCGCGCGGGCTGCCGCTCGGCTCGGTGGTGGTGGCCGACCATCAGACCGCTGGCCGGGGCCGGGCTGACCGGGTCTGGGAAACACCGCCCGGCACCGCGCTGCTGGCCTCCTTCGTTGTGCCCCCGCAGCCGCTGCTGAGCCTGGCCTGCGGGGTGGCCGCAGCCGAGGCCTGCGGGGCCCGGGTGCGCCTCAAGTGGCCCAACGACCTCCTGCTTGGCGGCCGCAAGGTGGGCGGCATCCTGGTCGAGGCCGGGCCGCGCAAGGCGGTGGTCGGCATCGGGATCAACCTGAGCTGGGCGCCTCCCGGCGCCGCCAGGCTGG
>DATGVT010000315.1:0-2258 GCA_035300005.1 Candidatus Acidiferrales bacterium | reverse complement strand
TCCACGGTGGTCCGGCGTCGTACACAGGCGATGAGTTCCTGCCCCGTACGCAGGCCTGGGTCGACCACGGGTTCGCGGTGGTCAACGTGAACTACCGCGGCAGCAGCGGGTACGGCCAGGCCTGGCGGGACGCTCTGCAGGGCAACCCCGGCTTCACCGAACTGGCTGACATCGCGGCCGTCCGCGACCACGTGGTCCAGGCGGGCATCGCCGATCCCCGCCGCCTCCTGCTCACGGGGGGCTCCTGGGGCGGTTACCTGACCCTGCTCGGCCTTGGCACCCAGCCGGACCTCTGGTCGCTGGGCATCGCCGACGTCCCGGTCGCCGACTACGGAGCGGCCTTCGAGGACGAGATGGAGCCGCTGAAGGCCTTCGACAAGGCCCTCTTCGGCGGCACTCCGAGCGAGCGGCCCGACTTCTACCGGGAGCGCTCGCCCATCACCTACGCCGAGCGGGTGCGGGTGCCGGTCCTGATCCTGGCCGGCCGCAACGACCCCCGCTGCCCCATCCGCCAGATCCAGAACTACCTCGCCCGCCTGCGGGAGCTGGGCCGGCCGGCGGACTACTACGAGTACGACGCCGGCCACGGCTCGGCCGTGGTCGAGGAGTCGATCCGGCAGGTGGAGGTTAGGCTCGCCTTCGCGGCCCGGCATCTGGGTACAAGACCGCCGCTGTGAACGACGGCGCCCTCGCGCTCGAGTTCCGCGGCGTCAGCAAGCGCTACGGCAACGGCGTGCTCGCCCTGGACCGGGTGGACTGGTCGGTCGCGCGCGGCCGCCGCGTCTGCCTGCTGGGGCCGAACGGAGCCGGCAAGAGCACCTCGGTCCGCCTCCTGCAGGGCGCGCTCAAGCCGACCTATGGCGAGGTGAGCCTGCTGGGGGAGAAGGTGGACGGGGGCGGCTACCTGGAGGCCCGCCGGCGGACCGGCATCGTGCCCCAGTCGCCCGGCATGTACGCCGACCTGGGCACGCTGGAATACCTGCGCCTGGTGCGCCGGCTCTACGGCCGGGGCGACCTGGACGCGACCATCGAGCGCTTCGGCCTGGCGCCCTACCGGCGGACCATGCTGGCCCAGCTCTCGGGCGGCTTCCAGCGCCGGCTGGTGCTGGCGGCGGCGATGCTGGCAGAGCCGGAGGTGCTGCTGCTGGACGAGCCGACCGTCGGCCTCGACCCCGTCGCCGCCCACGAGGTGCGCGGGTACCTGCGCGACGCCATGCAGGGGCGCACGGTGCTGCTGTGCACCCACAACCTGGCCGAGGCCGAGGAGCTCTGCGAGGAGGTGGTCATCCTCCGCGGGGGGACGGTGCTGGTGCACGACTCCCTGGCCGGGCTCCGCCGGCGGGGCGAGCGGCGCCTGCGGCTGGCGGCCGAGCAGGGCCGGGAGCCGCTGCTGGCGGCCCTGGCCAAGCTCGGGCTGCAGGCCCACCCGGACGGCGACGACGCCAGCGCGGTCGTGGTCCCCGCCGACGACCCCCGGGCCGCCGCCCCCCAGCTCCTGCGCCGGCTGCTCAGGGCCGGCCTCGACGTCTACGAGTGCCGTCCGCTGGAGGCGACCCTGGAGGACATGTTCCTGGAGCTGGTGGGGGACCAGCGGTGACCACGAGCGGGTTTCGCGCCCTGCTGGCCAAGGAGCTCAGGCAGCTGACCCGCAGCCGGAGCGCGCTGGCCTCGGCGACGCTGCTGCCCATCTTCATGCTGGTCGTGCTGCCGCTTTTCCAGATGTTCAGCATGATGGCCGCCGCCAACGCGCCCCGGCGCGTCCTGGCGTCGCCGCAGCCGTTCCCCACCCCGCCCGCGATCATCTCCGGCGTCGGGGACTTCGCCCGCCCGCTCGACCTCTTCGCCTACTTCCTCTTCCCCCTCTTCGTGCTCATCGCCGGCCTCATGATGCCGTCGGTGGCGGCCACCTACGCCGTGGTCGCCGAGCGCGAGCGGCGCTCCCTGGAGCTCCTGGTCTGCCTGCCCGTGCGCGTGCGCGACATCCTGCTCGCCAAGCTGGCGGCGATCCTGCTGCTGGGCGGCGGGGTCACCATCCCGCTCTACGCGATCACGGCGTCGGTGGTGCTCCGCAGCCATGCCGCCTCCCCGCTGCAGGTCGGCCTCACCTTCCTGCTGCTGCTGGCGGGCCTGCTCTGCTCGATCTGCCTGGCTCTGCTCCTGACGCTGCTGGCCCGCGACTTCCGGACCGCCCGCCAGCTGACGGGCGTGCTCTACGGGCCGCTGGTGTTCGTCTGCCTGGGCGTGCTGGCGGCGGTTCC
>DATGVT010000314.1:0-6654 GCA_035300005.1 Candidatus Acidiferrales bacterium | reverse complement strand
TCGCGACCCCGACGATGCAGGACTCGGCCAGCGGCGTGTCCAGCACCCGGGCCTCGCCGAACCTGGCGTAGAGGCCTTCGGTGGCCAAAAAGACGCCTCCCTTCTTGCCCACGTCCTCGCCCAGCACCCACACCCGGTCGTCCCTCTCCATTTCCTCGGCCAGAGCTTCGCGCACGCCTTCGATCAGAGTCTTCACCGCCATCTCGCTAGCCAGGCTCCCCGAACACCAGCGAGACGGCGTCCTCCGGGTTGGGCAGCTGCGCCGCCTCGGCGGCCGAGACCGCCTGGTCCACCTCAGCGGTCGCCTCCTGCTGGATCCGCTCGTCGGAGGCGTCGTCGAGGAGGCGCTCGCCGGCCAGGTAGCCGCGGAAGCGCTCGATCGGGTCCCGGCGCAGCAGCGCCTCCAGCTCCTCCTGGGGCCGGTAGCGGCGCTGGTCGTCGTCCGAGGAGTGGGAGGTGAAGCGGGCGACCTTGGCCGAGATCAGCGTCGGTCCCTCACCGGAGCGGGCCCGCTCGACCGCGCGCGCCATCCCCTCGTAGACGGCCAGGACGTCCCCGCCGTCCACGCTCTCGCCCGCCATCCCGTAGCCGGCGGCGCGCCGGGCGACGTTGTCCACGCCCATCTGCAGGCGGTGGGGGACCGAGATCGCGTAGTCGTTGTCCTGCACCAGGCAGACGAACGGCAGCCGGTGCACGGCGGCGAAGTTGAGGCCTTCGTGCCAGTCGCCCTTGGAGGTGCCGCCCTCTCCGACGCAGGTCACGGCGACCTCGTCCAGGCCGCGCAGCTTGCTCGCGTAGGCGATGCCGGCCGCATGGATGACCTGGGTCGCGACGGGGCTGGAGGTGGTCACGATCCGGAGCCGGCGGAGCCCGAAATGGGAGGGCATCTGGCGGCCGCCGGAGTTGGGGTCGGTCGCGCGCGCGTAGACGCCGAGCATGAACTCCAGCGGCGTCATGCCCAGGGCCAGGCAGAAAGCAAGGTCGCGGTAGTACGGGACCAGCCAGTCGGTGCCCGGGCGGAGCGCCGCCGCGGCCCCCACCTGAGCCGCCTCGTGGCCCTGGCCCGAGATCACAAAGGGCGCCTTGCCCTGGCGGTTGAGCACCCACATCCGGCGGTCCACGGCCCGCGCCAGGACCATCATCCGGTAGATCCAGAGCAGGCGCTCGGCGCTCAGGCCGAGGGCCGAGTGGCGGGCCGGAGCGGTCGCCGTCTGGGTCTCCTCGGAGCGGTTCGCGGCCAAGCTTTCGCGACCGATTATATGTGCGCTCGGTTTGCGGCCCAGGATGCACCGTGACTAGACTAAGTCGCGGGGGGAGACGGACCACACGGCCGCCGGACGTGGCCAGGAGGAACCCGCAATCTCATTCTCGGCAGAGGTCAAGGCTGAGCTCGCCGCCCTGCTGCCCGCCCGACCCTGCTGCCAGCTGAGCGAGCTGCGGGGAATCTTCAGCGCCAGCCGGGGCCGGATCATCCAGGACCGCGGCCGCAGCGCCGCCTACTTCTCGCTGCTGCGGAACACGGTCGCCCGCAAGGTGGTCCGCCTGGGCCGGGCGGTGGGCCGCGGGGAGGCCAAGTACCACGCGCTGAAGAGCGCCAAGCGGATGGTCTTCTTCATCGAGCTTCCGCTGCCCGACGGCCTGGAGGTGGCCCTGGTCCAGCCGGCCGCGCGGGCGGTGCCGGACGCCGCCTGCGACCGCAAGGCCATGCTGCGCGGCCTGTTCCTGGGCTGCGGCTCGGTCAACACCCCCAGCGCCCGCTACCACCTGGAGTTCGTGCTGCCCACCCTGGGCTGGGCGACGGCGCTGCTGCGGCTCCTGAGTGAGGTCGGAGTCCACGGCGGCGGCATCGAGCGCGCCGGCCAGCAGGTGATCTACGTCAAGGACGGCGACGCGATCGTCCGGCTGCTCTCGCTGATGGGCGCCAGCCGGGCCGTGATGCAGTTCGAGAACGTGCGCGTGGTGCGGGACCTCCGCAACACGGTCAACCGCCGCCTCAACCTGGAGACCGCCAACATCGACAAGACGGTCGGCTCCGGCATCCGGCAGGTGGCGGCGATCGAGCGGCTGGAGGAGTCGGGCGTCCTGCCCCGCCTCTCGCGGGCGCTGCAGGAGATGGCCCGCCACCGGAAGGCCAACCCGGAGCTGAACCTGAGCGAGCTGGCGGGCCGGATGGGGCTGTCCAAGTCAGCCGTCAACCACCGGCTGCGGCGGCTGCTGGAGCTGGCCCGGACGCCGGCAGCGAGCGCTCGCCGGGCCAGCGGCCTGGAGGGACTGACCAGCCGCTCGGCCTAACATTTAGACGGTCGAGGGCGCCGTCGGGCGGGCACGAGGTAGGACCATGTCGGTCAAGGTCGGGATCAACGGCTTCGGCAGGATCGGCCGCAATCTCTATCGGGCCGCCCACCAGCTGAAGGCCGGCTTCGAGATCGTCGCCGTCAACGACATCGGGGACGCGAAGACGTTCGCCCACCTGCTCAAGCACGACACCGCCCTGGGCACCTTCGGCCCCGCCGTGAAGGCGGAGGCCGACACCATCCAGGTGGACGGCCGGAGCGTGAGGTTCCTGAGCCAGAAGGACCCCGCCGCGCTGCCCTGGAAGGATCTCGGCGTGGACATCGTGGTCGAGTCCACCGGCCTCTTCACCGACGCCAAGCTGGCACGGGCGCACATCGACAAGGGAGGGGCGCGCAAGGTCATCATCTCGGCCCCGGCCACCAACCAGGACTTCACGGTCGTGATGGGCGTCAACCATCAGGCGTATGACCCCCGGAAGCACGAGGTCATCTCCAACGCCAGCTGCACCACCAACTGCTTCGTGCCGGTGGCGAAGGTCCTGCACGACAGCTTCGGGATCGAGAAAGGGATGATGACCACCATCCACGCCTACACCGCCGACCAGCGGCTGCAGGACCTGCCCCACAAGGACCTGCGCCGCGCCCGGGCGGCGGCCGACAACGTCATCCCCACCTCCACCGGCGCCAACCGGGCGGTGGCCGAGGTGCTGCCCGAGCTGGAGGGCCGCTTCCAGGGCATGGCGTTCCGGGTCCCGCTGCTGGACGTCTCGGTGGTGGACCTGACCGTCCAGCTCGGCCGCGGCGCCACCGTCGAGGAGATCAACGCCGCCTTCGAAGAGGCGGCCAGCGGCTACCTGCGCGGCATCCTGGCCGTGTCCCACGAGGAGCTCGTCTCCTCCGACTTCAAGACCGACCCCCACTCGTCCATCGTTGACGCCCCGCTGACCTTGACCCTGGGCGGCAGCTGGGCCAAGGTCGTCAGCTGGTACGACAACGAGTGGGGGTTCTCCTGCCGGATGGTCGACCTGATCAGCCTGCTGGCAGACAGACTCTGATCACCCCACGAAATCCCCGGATTTCGCGGGGACCCCGATGAAAGCCTCCATCGCCAAGGTCGACGTCCGCGGGAAGCGCGTGCTCGTCCGTGAGGACCTCAACGTCCCGCTCCGAGGAGGCATGGTGCAGGACGACACTCGCATCGAGGCCGCGGTGCCCACTCTGAGGGGGCTGGCCCGCCGCTCAGCCCGGGTCATCGTGCTCTCCCACCTCGGACGCCCGAGCGGACCCGACCCCGAGCTCTCCCTGCGGCCGGTGGCGGCAGTCCTCGGCCGGCACCTGTCCCACGACGTGCGCTTCGCGGACGACTGCGTAGGCGAGCCCGCCGAGGGGGCCGCCGGCGGCCTGGCCGACGGCCAGATCCTGCTCCTGGAGAACGTCCGCTTCCATCCTGAGGAAGAGGCCAACGACCCTGACTTCGCCCGCCGGCTGGCCGCCCTGGGCGAGGTCTTCGTCAACGACGCCTTCGCGGCCTCCCACCGCGCGCACGCCTCGGTGGTCGGGATCGCCAGACATCTGCCCGCCTACGCCGGCGACCTGATGCTGGCGGAGCTGGAGGCTCTCCACCGGGCGCTCGATGATCCCCGCCGCCCCCTGGTGGCCCTGGTCGGCGGGGCCAAGGTCTCCACCAAGGCCGGCGTCCTCCGCCACCTGCTGGCGAAGGTCGACTTCCTGCTGCTGGGCGGCGCCATGGCAAACACCTTTTTCAAGGCGCGCGGCCTGGAGGTCGGCGCCAGCCTGGTCGAGCCGGAGGCGCTGGAAGAGGCGAGGGCGGTCGAGAAGCTGGGCGGCCAGAAGCTGGTCCTGCCCACCGACGCCGTCTGCGCCCGGGAGATGAAGGCAGGCCAGGAGACGCGGGTCATGAAGGTGGACGCGGTGGCGCCGGGCTGGATGATGCTGGACCTCGGCCCCGCCAGCCTCGAGCTCTTCAGCCGCCACCTGAAGGACGCCGGGACGGTGGTCTGGAACGGCCCCGTGGGGGTGTTCGAGATCCCCGAGTTCAGCGCCGGGACCCGGGCGCTGGGCGAGGCCATCGCCGGCTCGGGCGCCTTCTCGCTGCTGGGCGGCGGCGACACGGCGGCCGCGGTGGAGGCGCTGGGCCTGCACGGGCGCTTCTCGCACGTCTCCACCGGAGGCGGGGCGACCCTGGAGTACCTGGAGGGCAGGGAGCTGCCGGGGGTGGCGGCACTACGTGATGAGTGAGCAGAAGGCGCTGCTGGCCGCCAACTGGAAGATGAACCCGCCCTCGGCGGCGGAGGCGCTGGAGCTGGTAAAGGGGGTCCTGCCGTCCGCGAAGACGCACCTCGACCACGTCGAGGTGGCGATTTTTCCGCCCTTCCCCTGGCTGCTCGGCGTGGTCGAGGTCCTGGCCGGCAGCGGCGTCGAGCTGGGCGCCCAGGACTGCTTCTGGGAGCCGGCCGGCGCCTACACCGGCGAGGTCTCGGCGCAGATGCTGGCCGGCTGGTGCCACTGGGTGATCCTCGGCCACTCCGAGCGGCGGGTGGTCCTGGGCGAGACCGACGAGATGGTGGCGAAGAAGGCCGCGGCCGCCCTGGCGGCGGGGCTGGAGGTGATCGTCTGCGTCGGGGAGCTGAGCGACCACTTCGAAGCCGGCCGAACCGACGACGTGGTCACCAAGCAGGTCAAGACCTGCCTGGCCCAGGTGGCGGCGGACGACTCGCCGCGGCTGGTCATCGCCTACGAGCCGGTGTGGGCGATCGGGAGCGGCCAGAACGCGGACCCCGAGCACGCCTACAAGACGATGCGGCTGATCCGCAACGTGGTCGGCTCCATGATCGGCCAGGGCGCGGCCAAGAAGGTGCGGGTCCTCTACGGCGGCAGCGTCACCGCCGCCAACGTCGAGGAGTATGTCGAGCTGCCGCTCTGCGACGGCTGCCTGGTGGGCGGCTCCAGCCTGAAGCCGGCCGAGTTCGCGCAGATCGTCAAGGTCACCGCCGAGGTCTACGGCCACCGCTAGCAATCTGCCGGTGCGTAAGCGGATCGTCTGCGTCGTCCTGGACGGCCTCGGCGACCGGCCCCTCCCGGAGCTGGCGAACCGGACCCCGCTGGAGGCCGCCGACACCCCCTACCTGGACGAGCTGGCCCAGCGCGGCGAGACGGGGCTGATGGACAGCGTCGCTCCCGGGGTGGCGCCGGAGTCGGACGCCGCCGTCCTCAGCCTCCTCGGCTACGAGCTGGAGCGCTACTACACCGGCCGGGGGCCGCTGGAGTCGCACGGCGCCGGCCTGGAGGTCCGGGACGGCGACCTGGCCTGGCGGGCCAACTTCGGGACGGTCGACGCCGGCTGGAAGATCCTCGACCGCCGGGTGGGCCGCAGCCTGAGCGACGCTGAGGCCGGCCAGCTGGCGGAGGCGGTCCAGACGGAGGTCCGGCTGCCGGAGGCGGACCTCTGGTTCCGGCACACGGCGGGCCACCGCGCCTGCCTGGTGATCCGCAGCCGGCGGGGACGGCTGAGCGGCCAGGTCGACAACTGCGACCCCGCCTACCGGCGCCAGGGTCCCTTCAGCGTCGCGCTCGCCCATCCCGGCGACCGGGTGGCGGAGGCGAAGCCGCTGGACGCCTCGCCTGAGGCGCGGATGGGCGCCGACCTCAGCAACCGGTTCGTGCGCCTGAGCTTCGAGGTCCTGCGCGAGCATCCCGTCAACCGGCGCCGGCAGGCGGAGGGCAAGCCGCCCGCCAACCTGATCCTGCTCCGGGACGCCGGCGACCGGCTGCCTCGCCTGCCCAGCCTCCAGGAGCGTTTCGGGATCCGGTTCGCGGCCCTGGTCGAGATGCCGGTCGAGGTCGGCATCGCGGACCTGACCGGCATGGGCAAGGTGCCGGTGGCGTCCACGCTTAGGGACGCGCAGCGCGGCTACCAGGATTGGGCCGCCAAGACCCTTTCGGCGCTGAACGACTGGGAGGGCCTGTACGTGCACCTGAAGGGACCGGACATGCCCGGCCACGACGGCGACGCCGAGGGCAAGAAGCAGAGCATCGAGCTGATCGACCGCCTCTACTTCGGCCCCCTGCTCAAGCGCCTGACCCCGGCCCGCTTCCTGGTCGCGGTGACGGCCGACCACGCCACGCCCTGCGCCCTGAAGGCTCACTCGGACGACCCGGTGCCGCTCCTGGTCAGCGGCGCCACCCTGGAGCCCGAGGGCGCCCTCACCTTCGGCGAGTCCGAGTGCGCCCGGGGCCAGCTGGGCCGGATCCGGGGCCCCGACCTGCTTCCGATGCTGGTTCGGCTCGCAACCTAGACTGTAGGGGCGGGACATGTCCCGCCCCTACTACAACCAGCGGG